>JAKJAB010000360.1 GCA_022707725.1 Chloroflexota bacterium
GTCAACAGGACGATCCCGCCGAAAATAGCGATCAACGCGAGGTCGCCCCGCGAGACGCCGAGCACGTCGCCGAACAGGAAGTGCGTCAGGTCCACGGTGTAACTGCGCACCGTCGAGATCAACGCGATGCCCAGGGCAAACGCCCCGGCGAAGATGATGCCCGTGGCGGTGTCTTCGCGAACCTTCGTCCTCTTGCTGATGGCGCCGATGCCCAGCGACGCCAGCACCGCCGTCGCCAGCGCCCACCAGAACAGCGGCCCGCGCGCCCCCCCGCCGGCGAGGTAGCCCACCGCCACGCCCGGCAGAATCGAATGCGCCAGCGCGTCGCCGAAGAACGCCATCCCCCGCAGCACTACGTAAGCGCCGACCACGGCGCAGACGATGCCCACCATCACCGCCGCCAACAGACCGCGCACCATAAAGGGATACTGCAACGGCGCAATCAGCCACTCCAGCGCGTTAGTCATAACGGCGACCCTCATCGCAGCACGTATCGCTCACCGCCACCAACCTGCCGTTGGGCAACAGGCGCAAATGTCCGCCATAAGCCGCTATCAGCGCCTCTTCGGTGAAGACTTCATCGGGTTTGCCAAAGCTGAGCAACCGCCGGTTGAGCAGCATCACCCGGTCGAAGTACTTTGCCGCCTGGTCCAGGTCGTGGGTGGAAAGCATAATCGTCACGTTGCGCGCGCGCAAGTCGCCGAGCAACTGGAAGATGCCCTCCTGCGACGGCGCGTCCAGCCCGGTGAGCGGTTCGTCCATCAGCATCAGCTCGGCCTGCTGCGCCAGCGCGCGGGCGATGAACATCCGCTGCTGCTGGCCGCCGGAAAGCTCGTTGATTTGCCGGTCCGCCAGGTCCGCAATGCCCACCAATTCCAGGCACTCCTGCACCTGAGCGTGGTCGCGTTTGCCGGGCAGGCGGAACAGCCCCAACTGCCCGGTCCGCCCCATAAGCGCCACGTCGCGCACCGTCGCCGGGAACTGCCAATCCACGGCGCTGCGCTGCGGCACGTAGGCGATGCAGATGTGGCCGCCCGGCCCGTACCCGTAGACCGTCACCGAGCCGGAGGTGGGCGCGAGCACGCCCGCCACCGCTTTGAGCAGCGTGCTCTTGCCCGCGCCGTTCGGCCCGACGACGGCGACCTGCTCGCCCGGTCGCAGGTCGAACGTCACGCCGTCCAGCGCGGCGTTCCCGTTGTAGCGCACCGTCAGCCCGGAGACGGCCAGAATCGGCGTGCCCGGCTGGTGCGGCGCGTAGCGGCGGGTAAGTATGGATTTGAGGGGGGTGGCGAAGGATAACATCGTCACTCCTGTTTATTCGGAGTCGCTGGCCGACAACGAATTTTGAACGAATAAACGAATGGAGTCCGTGGATTGCAAGGATTCTGCATAGAGATAGTGGCCGTGCCGTTCGGCCAAATCGTCTTTGCCACTATCTATTGCGCCGGAGAGTTGGAACAATGCGTCGTCGGCTTGCAAAATAAGCTCGCGGGAATCCATTAGATGTATCAGCTCGGCCTTATCCCAATCGATATACTCTGTCGAATCGCGCGTCGCCCAAAACTCGCGTTCTTCATCTTCGGTTTCAAAATTCATCGGTATTTCCAAATCTTTCAACATAAGACACATCATCCTCCCAATAGATAGCCCCTTCCTCGAAAAGACTCGTTCGAATGATGCACCGATCTACATGGACATTATGCTTGGTGTCAGTATAAATCACATCATACACATTATGCCAACGACCGCCTGCAAACCAGACTTTGGTAATGCTTATATCCGTTGCCCCTTTGCCGTGTAAACAAAAGTAAATTCGCTTGGTATCGTTTTTGTAGCGAGCATATTCTACACCCACATAAATAAGAATGGTCACTACAAGTATCACAATCAGAAATGGATCATCCACTAGAAGCCTCCTTGTGTCTGTACTGAAGGCAGGAAGTTATCACCTCAATCCCTCCACCATCGCCCCCACATTGTACTTCACATAGTTCAAATAGCTATCCGCTTCGCCGCCCGGCGCGGTGAGCGAGCCGGTATACAGGAACATCAGCTTGACGCCGGTATCCTCAGCGACGCGCTGCGCAAGGGTGGGGTTGACGGTGCTGCCGACGAAGACGGCCTTGACGCCATAGGCGCGAATGCGGTCTTCGAGGGCGGCGAGGTCGCGGGCGGAAGGTTGCGCGGCGGTGCTGTAGCCGGAGACGACCGCGCCAACCTGCTCGAAGCCGTATCGCTGCGCGAAGTAAGCGAACGTCTCGTGGTCGGTGACGAGTTTGCGGTTTTCCGGTGGAATCTGCTCGACTTGTTCGCGCACCCAGGCGTCCAGCTCGCGGAGTTGGGTGCGATAGGCGTCGGCGTTGGCTTTGTAACCGGCGGCGTGGGCGGGGTCGCGGCGGACGAGCGCCGCTTCGATGCTGTCCACCCACCGAAGCACGTTGTTGGGGTCGGTCCAGGTGTGCGGATCGACGCCTTCGTGGGTGTGCGCGCTTTCTTTCTCGTTTTCGTGGGACGCGGTCTCAATGAATGCAACGCCCTCCGAGACGTAGACGACGTCCGCAGCGCCGCCGGCGTTTTCCAGCAGCCGCTCGAGGAACGCTTCCAGTCCCGCCCCGTTCGCAAAGATGAGGCCGGCGTCCGTCGCTTTCGCCATATCCTGCGGGCTGGGGTCGAAGACGTGCGGGTCCGCGCCCACCGGCAGCAACACCGCCAGCGAGATTGCGTCGCCGCCCACCTGCGCGACCACGTCGCCCACAATCGTCGTCGTGGCGACAACGGCCAGCTTATCCCCCCGCGCCGCCGGCCCGCCGGAGCACGCGCTCATCATCAGCACACCAGCCAACATCGCCGCTGTCCACAGCCATCGTTTCATACCTTACCCCTTCAGATAATCTCAACGGATTGAACGGATTTTAACGGATAAGAGAGAAAAATCCGTTTGATCCGTTCAATCCGTTGAGGAAATTTCGCTCACTCCTCCAGGCCATGCGCCGCCAGCAGGAGCGCGTCGGACAGGATGTCCGCCGTTGCGCCGTCAGCGACCACGCGCCCTTCATCCAGGACGACGGTACGGGGGAGCAACTCGCGCACCATATTCAGATCGTGCGTCGCTACGAGCATCGTCTGCGGGAGCGAGCGCAGCAGGTTGATCAGACTGCGCCGCCCGCGCGGGTCGAGGCCGCTGGTCGGCTCGTCCAACACGAGGATTTCGGGATCCATCGCCAACACCGTCGCCAGGGCCGCGCGCTTCTTTTCACCGGCGCTCAGGTGATAGGGGACACGATCCGCATAGCCCGCGATCCCCACCGTCGTCAACGCCTGCGCCACCCGCGCGCGCACCTCGGCTTCGGGAAGGCCCTGGTAGAGCAGGCCGAACGCCACATCGTCGAAAACCGTTGGCGAGAAGAGCTGGTCGTCGGGATTCTGGAAGATCACCCCCACGCCGGCGCGCACCTTCCCCAGGTTCTCCTTGCGCATCTCCAGGCCGCACGCGCGCACCCTGCCGTCTTTGGGGGTCAAAATGCCGTTGAGATGCAGCAACAGCGTGGACTTGCCCGCGCCGTTCGGCCCGACCAACGCCACTTTCTCGCCCATCCCGATCTGCAACGAAACGTCGTGCAGCGCGCGCCGGCCATCGGGATAATCGAACGAGAGATGTTCAACTTCAATCGTATGGCGCATACCCATTCCCCATAAATAGCTCAACGGATCGAACGGATTTCAACGGAAAACTCCGTTACATCCGCTAAATCCGTTGAGAAAATCTACACACGTAAACAACAAGTCACGCACGTCCGGTTGGACATGCGTGACTGTCAGTATACCCGAAACGGAATGTAAGACAACAGCCCTGGACGCTAATGGATGTAGAAAGCAATAAACCGCGCCACAGTGCCAGTCAGAACGTTAGCCAACCCATGTGCTGCCATACTGCTGGCAATCGTGCGCGACTTCCAGGCCAGCAGACCAGAAACAAGGCCGCCTACTGGAACGATGACCCAAAAGGAAATGGGCAGTTGAGGCAAGTAGTAGATATGGGCCAGCGTAAAGAGCACAGCCTGGAACAGGCATAT
>JAKJAB010000361.1 GCA_022707725.1 Chloroflexota bacterium
CCAGCACGCCCATCACTTTGCCCGGTTTCAGGCGAAAGGAGACGTCGGCCAACACCGGCTCGCCGGCGACATAGGCAAACCCCACATCATCGAACGCGAGCGCCAGCGCTCCATTGGCGATCACAGCGCCCGGTCCATCCTCGATCTCGCGCGGAACGCGCTGCAGGTCGCGCAGCCGCTCTACACTGGCCCCGATGGCCTGGAATTCGCGGATCTGGTGGTAGAGTTCCCAGATCGGCTGCGCCAGCAGCTTTGCGTAGCTGAGGAGCAGGTAGACCGTCCCGATGGTGATGGCGTCCCTTCTGTAAAAGTAGTAACCCGCGACCATTACGGTGATATTCACCAGGGTCAGCAGGGAACTGCCGGTCAGCCCCATCAGCCACTCTTTTTGCGAGGCTCTGTATGCGTGGCGCAAGATGGCGGTCTGCAAACGCGAGAGTTCGCGCAGCACAAAGCTGACCGCCCCACTCGACCGGATGTCCTCCGCGCCGTTGAGCTGTTCTTCGAGGAAACCGAACAGTTCGGCGGAGGCCTGCCGCCGCGCCTTCTGGTCCGGCACGGCAAGGTCGCGCACCCGGTTCAACGCCCACAGCGTGAGCGCCGCGAACACCGCGAACAGCACACTGAGCCGCCAATCTTCGAAAGCCAGAGCAATCAGGATGCCGATCAGCAGGAGAACATTGCCGAGGATAATGATAATAAAACGGGAGAAAAACGTGGCAATCTGCGAGACATCGCCGTCGATGCGTTCGATCAGTTCGCCGGGCGTCTTGTCGTTGTGGAAGCGCATATCCAGATCGAGGCAGCGTTGCAGCAGCGCGACACGCAACGTATTGGTTGCCGTCCACGCGACGTTCTCGCCCGTATACGTTGCGCTCACGGCAACGCCCTGCTGCACCAGGGCGATGGCGATGAAGGCCAATGCCGCATAGAGCAGATTTTCGACGCTTTCTCCACGCTGCGCCGAATCGATGAAACGGCGCACGATTTGCGGGTTGATGAGTTGCAGGCCGATACTACCCAGCAGCAGGATCGCCAGCAGCGCAAAGCGCGCCTTCTGCGGTTTGATGTGGTCGGCCAGCAAGGCCCAGTAGTGTTTGAGGGAGACGTTCATTGGGCAAGGCGAAAAACGGAAGCGTCTGCTTACACCAACGACAGGATAAAATAGAAACGGCTGCCTTGGCCGACAGTGCTCCGAACGCCAACATGTCCGCCAAGTTTCTCGACAATTCTGTGCACAATGGACAGCCCAAGCCCATAGCCTTCAGTGCGCGCTTGATCGAAACGCACAAAGGGCGTGAAAAGCTGTTGCTGCTGCTCCGGCGTCACCCCCATGCCATTGTCCTGCACCCAGAAACATGCATAATCCCCATCGCCTATGGTCAGCGGGGCATCGAAGCCAAGCTCCAAAGTGGGCGGTACACCTTCGTCAGGGCGACCACCATACTTGATCGCATTACTCAGGTAGTTGACCCATATTTCCTCAATCCACGGAGCATAACCCCGCACCGCAGGCCAAACCTCAGGCGCAACGACCTGCGCGCCGCGTTGCTCAATCATATTGCTCACGCGCTCAAGAGATTCGGCCACCACCGTTCCCATTTCCACCGGCTCAAGCCGTACATGCGACTGGCGCGCGCTGGCTAACAGAAGCAACGCGTCGATGATATTGCTCATCTTTCGCCCTTTGACCGCGATCGAGCGCAGGTACTGACGAAACACGGGTTCGGGCAAGGTGGCAAAATCGTACTCCAACATTTCCGTCGATCCCACAATGATGCTCAGCGGATTCTTCAGATCATGCGCCACCGTGTGCGCGAAAGCGTCCAATTCGCTGATGAGTTGTTCGCGCTCCCTTTCCGCCCGGCGGCGTTTGGTGATATCGCGAAAGACCAGAACCAAACCGGTGATGTTGCCCCGGTCGTCCTTGATAGGCGCGTTACTGTCTTCGACAAGTATCGGGGGGCCTGAACGTGGGATCAGCACCGTATCGGTCGAAGTCGATGACGGCGCGTATAGATACGCCTCAGCGCCTGGCGCTTCGTCGCGCCCCAGATCGGATTCTTTCATCGCGCGGAACACCTGGGGCAATCTCCGGCCGACAGCTTCGTCCTGCTTCCATCCCGTCAGTGTCTCGGCAAGTGGGTTCATAAATTTAACACGGCCATCCGCGTCGGTCGCGATGACGGCATCGCCAATGCTGCGTAACGTTGCGGAAAACCACTGCTCGCTTTCCTTCAAGCGCATGTCCATCTGATGCTTGTACAGCGCCATCTCAACGTTCGTCAGCAAGTCGCGCTCCTCGAACGGTTTGAGGATGTAACCAGAAGAGCCGGTCAGTTTGGCGCGTTCCAGTGTGGCCGGGTCGGCATAAGCCGTCACAAAGATCACGGGAATGTCGAAACGCTCACGAATATGGCGTGCGGCTTCAACCCCGTCCATTTCACCCTTGAGCATAATGTCCATCAACACCAAATCAGGCTGCAGTGTCTCGGCCAACTTGATAGCATCCTCCCCGGTTGCCGCCGCACCGACGACGGTGTAACCGAGCGTCTCCAAAATATGTTGCTCATCTCGCGCAACGATGATTTGGTCTTCGACGATCAAAATCCTGACTGCCACCCCGAATTTCCTTTACACGCAGAATCGCCAGAACATCGATTCACATTATAGTATGATTTGTTGAAAGCACAGAACGACCCTGACTGACCAGGCAGTCAAGGTCGTTGATCTATCAGACCAGCAGGCAAAAAACACGCCCTTGATATGGGGATATCAAGGGCGCGCCTGTCATTCGATCTACGCTAGCTTATCCGCCCCAGATCATCCCCGCCGCCACCGGTTGCGTCGATACCCACAGAACGATCGCCAACACCGCGATGGCAAAGAGCCACACCCCGATCTTCAACGCCTCCAACGATCCTTTCATCAAGCAACTCCTCTTTCAAATGATTGAACTATGGTCGCCAGACCTGCACAGACGTCATACTGTTCGCGCTGGCGTTATAGACTTTTTGTGCGTGTGTGATAGTACTGACGGTAAAGGTCGCACTCGGCGCATACCAGGGTAAAGCCCCCCTGTTTACGGCGCATTGCCCGGAGCTATTGGTCACACATACATAACTATTGGTGTCGAATAGGCCGGTGACGGTTGCATTCACGACTGGCGCTCCACTGTTATCACGCACCGTCACAGTCACCTTCGGTAGCCACCATCCCCAACCGACATATACGCTACTCCTGGTGAGATTAGCCACGCGCATCGTGGACACACCGGGGGCAGAAGTGCGATAGGGATCATCGTACACCCACGTGTTCAGCGCCATCACAGCGCTGCCCCACACGTAGCTGTCACCCCAGACGTAGCTGTCACCCCAAACGTAGGTTCCGCCCCAGACGTAGCCGTCGCCCCAGACGTAACCTTCGCCCCAGACATAGGCGTCGCCCCAGACGTAGCCATCGCCCCACACATACCCATCGCCCCAGACGTAGCCATCGCCCCATACATACCCGTCGTTAGTAGCATAGCCGCCACCCCAGACGTAACCTTCCAATTCCATCAGGTAGTATTCACCCGTGTTCGGGTTTCGGTTGGCGCGACCGCCGTAGTGCACGGTTCCCGCCAGGTCCGCCGCGATGTTCAGGTTCTGGTTCGCGCAGCCACTGGCCGTCGAATAGACCGCGTCGTAAGCGTCGACCATTCCTGCTCCCTGCTGGAAGACGCTGTAAGCAGGGCTGCCATCGGCCTTCAGCGCCGTACGCGCCGACGTGATCAAACGGCACTTCACGTCATCCGGTGTCAGACTGGGGTTGCGCTCCAACATCAATGCCACAATAGCGCTTACCACAGCCGTCGATTGCGAGGTGCCGGACATCTCGAAGAAGTTTCCATAGGTCCCATTGAAGAATTCCGGATGAGCAAGGGCAATTTGAGATTGGTGATCCATAGACGCCATAACGTGCCCACCAGGAGCAACCACCTCGGGTTTGACGAATCCCTCAACGGTAGGCCCGCTGGATGAGAACGATGACAGGAAATCGTCGCTTCCATCGGCCGGTGTGGTGTT
>JAKJAB010000362.1:0-230 GCA_022707725.1 Chloroflexota bacterium
CACGCTGATGTCGACGTTCGCACCGGCCTTCACCGCTCCGATCTCGACTTTTTCCACGTCGGTCATCTTCTCGCCAGAAACGAAGACCAGCGCGGTATCTGCAGGCCAGTCTGTGCTACCCGAGTTGCGCATTCGCCAGGTCTTGGTGAATTTCTCTTGCTTTTGGAAGCGGGTATTATCAGGCACGGTCACGTCGGCGACGAAGCCGGCTTTCAATCCCTCGGCGGGGG
>JAKJAB010000362.1:240-4064 GCA_022707725.1 Chloroflexota bacterium
GTTGCCGTCGTCGCTTCGGTTCCTCCCGCCTCGACCACCGTCTCGGTGACGGCGGCAGTCTCGGTTATTACGGGCGCCGGCGCGGCGACCAACACCGCCAGCGATCCTTTGTCCAGCCCGGCGACATTCGCCCCAATCGTATACGTACCGGCCACGGCAGGCGCGGTCCAGGCAAACTGCGGCTGGGTTAACGCCGCCGTGGAGCGCGTCGCTTGCCCATCAGGGCCGGTGACCTGCCAGACAATCTCAGGCATGGTATACGTTGTAGCTGCCGTCGTTTGAGCCTTGTATTGGGCCACACTGGTCAGGATGTCCGGCAGGTTCCCGTCAGCCAGCATATCGCGCAGCGCCACGCCCCCCAGATGATACCGTTCGATCAGCTTCATCCGCTCGCGCAGCCACTGCGGCGTACCGAGCCAGTACGCGACGTCCCCCATAGTCATGCGGGTGGCACCCGTCGCTACGTCGGTCTCCACCGCCGACACCGCACCGAGCTTGAAGTTCAACGCGGTTCCCGGCATCACGCTTTCCGTGAGGGTTTCTACAGCCTGAATCCCGCCGATCGGCGCCAGGATCTCGCCCATGGTGAGCGTTTTTGCACCGTCGGTGCTCAGCGTCGAGTATACGGGAATCAGCTTGTGGCGGTTCACCTGCGTCACACCCCACACGATCAACTGCTCAGCTATGCCACCCGGCGTGTACGCGCCAGGCTCGAGCGGCATGACCACGCGCAGTTGATCGGCAGCCGCGCCCAACGCCGCCCAGTCATAGCCGCCCGTGTCCCAAGAGCCATCTGCCGCGCGCTGCGGCGTATCGACGATCACGGCCAACCACCGGCCATTCAGCTGCAAAGCAGCCGCCAGATCGGTCACAAACCCGGCGTAGGCGTCGCGATCTTCCGGCCGCACACTACGATAATCGAGCACCAACCCGCCGTACCCACCATTCTGCACGATGCCGGACAAGGTCTGCACGTGAGTAGCGCGGTCCGGCGTGTTGTCCGTGACGTTGTTGAGCATATCGCTGACCAGCACCCAGTTGGGATCGCGGCCCGGCGCCCAGTTGCGCACGGTCGGCACTAACGGCAGCGCCCCACCCTGCGCCGCCGCCGGCAACTGTGTCGCATCGCCGGTCACGCCGCCCATCGTCCCCACAAGGATGCCAGGGACGTTGATCTCGGTCAACGCGGTCTCCGGCGCGGGCGTCATTGGCGCGAGCAAGGGGTAGGTCTGCACTTCCGTGGCGATCTTCTGCGCCGGCATCCCGGCTTGCATCACCATCACCGATTGGGGCAGCGACTTGACGGTAGCCCGCAACGTTTCAGTCGTCCGGTCAAGCTGCGTGGGCAGCCAGCGCCACGCCTGGCCATCCCAGGTATACAGATCGAGCGTCTCCCAGGGTTCGGCCTCGTTGGGGATGACAATCTCCATCGTCGCGGGGCCAGAGACATCCTTGCCACGCAGGCTGATCGCGTAGTAAGGGCTTTTGGGAGTCAAATTCGCCGGAAGGCCGGTCTTGGCTGCCTGCAAGCTCTCCGGCAGAGACCCTCCGACGAAGTCCGCGCGCGGCGTGGACTCCAGTTTAACCCGCACCTTGCGTTCCACCGGATCGGTTAGGCTGAGGCGCAGCCCATCGGGATGTTCCAACGTGCGATTCTGGGCGTCCAGCGCCGTGAACCCACCCTCGAAAGCGCCGGAAAGCTGAGCCAACGACAGCTTGGGTAGCAACAACGCCAGGATCACAATCACCACCAGCGCGGCAAGCCCGCCAAGCAGCCAGCGCCGGCCCTTGAACAACGCGCCGACGCGCGCCACGAATGGGCCAACGCCGGTCAACAGGCCACTCACCTTCTCCCCCGCCGAGGGCTTCGCAGACTCAAGGTCCGCAATGCTGACGACGGATGGCGACTCAACGCTCATCGCAGGCGCCTCTACATCGATATACGACTCAACCTCCACCGGCGCCTCTGTCGGCACATCGGCCTGCGCAGCATTTGCGGCTGAGGCAATGGGCGGTTCAACCAGTTCCGGCGTCAGCGCCGGTTGCAGTTCTACCGCTACACCTTCGGGTTTAAGCTGTGATTCTACGACCTCATTCAGCTGATTCTCATCACTCATCTGAACCTCCACTCAAAGTCAACACACATCTTCACAATCAGGATGCTCCAAGCACACGACCACAGACCGGCCCAAAGTCACAACGATGCAACGCATCCCAAACACAATAAAGCCATTTTAACACAGCCTCATGGATTGGCAAGACTCAGGGAAACAAAAGTTGCTTTGACTTTTCCTTCAAAACATAGCATAATGAGTATATGGAACAAATGAGTTCTAGCCGGCGAAATCCACGCTTAACGATAGTGTTTCGCCGCAGAAAACGCAAGTTTCAAGACTTTGGACTTTTGACTTGAGACTAAGTTTAGGAGGGAAAGTGTGGCTGAGATTGCTTTACGCCAATATGAAAGTGAAATCGACCATCTCATAGAAGAGGCCCGCTATCTGGAAGCGCTGGCGCATACCCGCCATATCCTCCGCCAGCATCCGCGCTACATCGGCGCGTACTACCTGCTCGGTAAAACGCTGTTGGAAGCGGACCAACCGGAGTTGGCGATTGATATGTTCCAGCGTGCGCTGTATGCCGATCCAGAACACCTGATGGCGCGCATCGGTCTGACGTTGGCGCATCAGCGCGTGGACAATCTCGACGCGGCGATCTGGAACCTGGAGCGGGCAATCGAACTCAACCCTGGTGACACCGATCTGATCAATGAGCTGCGTCAGCTCTATGCGCGCCGCGACGGCGTCGAGCCAGAACGCATCCCGCTCAACCGCGCCGGTCTCGCACGCCTTTACATGCGCGGCAACCGGCCTGGACGCGCCGCCGAAGAACTGCGCACACTACTCGCCGAAAATCCGCAGCGCCTTGACTTGCGCCTGGCATTGGCCGAGGCGTACTGGCGCGACGATCAGATTGTGCAGGCGGCAGACACCTGCCAGGGGTTGCTGAATGATGCACGCTATTGCCTCAAAGCCAATCTGCTGTTGGGCGCCTTGTGGATCGACAGTGGGCAAGAGGAGGGGCAAACGTACCTCAATCGCGCCCAGGAGATCGACATCGAGAACACAGTGGCCAACCAGATGTTCGGTGCGGCCTCGCCTCTGAAACCGCGCGAAGTGAACATCGAACACCTGACGTACAGAGCCGATACACTGGATGTCGATCAACAAGCCAAATGGTTCCAGAAACTCGAAGCGGCATCCGTGATCGTCGGCCCTGCCGCCATGCAACCTGAAATGACTGCGACCGAGGCCCGTCTGGTCGATATCACCGCCGGGCTGGAAGCGCAAATCGAAATCCCCGAATGGTTGCGCGAGTTGGGCGGCGAAGAAGATGGCGCGTTGAGTTGGATGGCCGACATCGGCGCAGAACCTGAGGCGGCGGCGCCAACTGTCGAAGCCCCGATGCCCGATTGGCTGCGCGCGGAGGAAGGCGAGGCGATCACTGCCGAAGGGATCGAACCCGAAGAGGGCCTCCCCGACTGGCTGCGTGGCGCTGAACCCGAGGAAATGGCCGTCGAAGCGTTGGGACTGGAAGAGGAAATCGGTGTATCCGAGGGCATCCCCGACTGGCTCAGTGAACTCGAACCTGCCGTACAGGTTGAGGAGGGTGCGCCCGGGACAGGTGCGCCTGGAACGGGCATCCCCGACTGGCTGCAAGCCCTGCAACCGGCTGCGCCCGCTGCCGAGGAGGTCCCCTTGCCGGTAGAGGGTCTGCCCGATTGGTTGGGCGAACTCAAGCGTCCTGGTGAAGAGGTAGAGACA
>JAKJAB010000363.1 GCA_022707725.1 Chloroflexota bacterium
CATGATAGCTTTGAATCGCCACAGCCACTCTCCACATCTAGCGACAAGCAACAAGCTTCCAGCAACGAGCAACTAGCTTTTCACCACATCTTGAATAGCCTCTACAATCCGCGTGTAGCCGGTACAGCGGCACAGGTTGCCGACGAGCGCGTGGCGGATTTCGTCTTCGGTGGGATGCGGGTTGTGGTCGAGCAGGGCTTTGGCCGACATAAGCATCCCCGGTGTGCAGAAACCGCATTGGACGGCGTTGTGTTCGATGAAGGCGGTTTGGAGAGGATGCAGATTGCCGTCCTTGCTCAACCCTTCGACCGTCTCGATTGTCGCGCCGTCGGCCGTTCATAATCACCGTACACGCGCCGCACTCGCCGTTTTCACAGCCGACTTTGGGGCTGGTGATGCCGAGTTGCTCGCGCAGCACTTTGAGCAGCGTGTGGTGGGACTGGACGGCGACGGTATAGAGGTCGCCGTTGACCGTTAAGGTAATTTCATGGTACATTTCGACCCCCCTTTATGACTGGAGTTGCTGAACGACGGCGCGAATGGCCCGCCGCGCGACGTTGATGACCATCATCTGCCGGTACTCGGCGCTGGAGCGGACGTCGCTGATGGGGCTGCTGCAGCCGTAAGCCGCCGCCGCCGCTTCGTCGATGTGGGCGGCGTCGTACCCCTCGTTGAGGACCGCCTCGGCTTGCGGGGAGCGAATCGGGGTGGGCGATACCGCGCCGAGCGCCACGCGCCACCGGTAGCCGCCGTCGTGAGGGTACGCCATCACCGCCACGCTGACGACGGCCAGGTCTCCTGCCTTGCGGCGGCTGAGTTTCTCGAAGACGCCGGCGCTTCCGGCCGGCGGTTTGGGGATCAGAATCCCTACAATCAACTCGCCTTTTTTCAGCGTAGTGCGCTTGGGTCCGGCGAAGAATTTTTCAACTGGAATCGAGCGGTCGCCCTCTGGTCCTTTGACCAGCACGGATGTTTCCAACACGAGTAGTGCGGGCGCGGAATCGGCAGCGGGAGAAGCCGTCCCTAGGTTTCCGCCGACCGTCGCGCGGTTGCGCACCTGCTCGTTGCCCATCGCGGCGGCGGCCTGCGCCAGCATGTCCCAGTGCGAGCGCACCAACGCAGACCGCGCGATCTCGTTCATCCGCATCGCTGCGCCGACGTAGAGACACTCGCCGGGCGCGCAGCCGCAGCACGGCTCCAACCCTTCGACGGTCAGGTCGCGCAGGCCGGGCAGACCTTTGACGTCCACCACGCCGTCGGGTTTCCACACGCCATCGCGGGTGTGGGGGATGAGGTCGGTTGCCCCGGCCAGGGGATACATTGCCTTATCGGGCAACGTCAACAGCCTGAACGCTTCATCGAAATCTTTCGGTTTGTAATATTCGAATGGTTGCATAGCAAACTCCTTTCACGCCGTCTACCAGACGAGAGACGCTGAAGTTACAGAGAACACAGAGGTTTTTCTTCTCTCTGTGTCCTCTGTGGCTAAAAATTACTCGATGTTCGCGCGTTCTTTGACGCCAAAGCGGGCAGGTGGAAGGAGGAGGAAGAGTACGTTGAGCAAGATGCCGACGATGGCGGCAAAGACGATGGCGGGGATGCCGGCCGGGAACAGCAGCGGCACCTTGAACGGGAACAGCCCGTTTTCCAACGCCAGGTTGCCGCCGATGCCCAGGATCAGGACCGTCGCGCCGATAGCGAGGTTCTTGGGATCGAAGAGGTTCACTTTCTCGCTGAGCAGCAGCGCGACGCCTTGCTTGCCGATGACGCCGAACAGGTAGATCGCCAACCCGCCGGTCACAGCGACCGGGATCGTGTTGATCAACGCCGCCAACTTGCCGACGAAGCCCAGAGCCATCGCAATGACGCCGGCCGCCATCAACACGGCGACCGAGTAGTTGCGTGTGATCGCCATCAACGAGTTGTTCTCGCCGTAGTTGGTGCCCGCGCAGCCGCCCAACAGACCGTTGAGGATGTCGTTGCAGCCATCGGCGACCAGGTTCAAACCGATGAGGTTTTTGATCTCCAGCGGTTTTTTCTTGATTTCTTTGGCAAGCTGGTCGATGTACAGGCTCATCTGGTAGAGGTGCGCTGTGGATTCGGGGATCGTCGCAATGGCGATCAATGAAACGCTAAACGCCATCGCCCACGCGCGCGCGTCGCCAAAGGCCGGGAGTGTGAAGTGAGGCATACGCAGCCATTCTGCCGAAACTACCGGGGAGAAATCCACGATGCCGAAAACCAGTGAGACGAGGTAACCGGCGATTGCGCCCAACAAAATGGGCAACATTCCGATCAAGCCCTTGCCCTGCAAGTACACCGAGAACACAATCGTCAAAATCAGCGTGATGAAAGCGACGCCCCAGTGCGCCGAGGCCATACCGAGCGCCGAACCGGCCAGCGCAATACCGATGACGACGGCAATGTTACCGGTAATGATGGGCGGCAAGACTTTGTCCAACCGGTCTTTGCCGATTTTCTGGACCAGCAGCCCTACCAGGATGTTGAAAATACCGGTAAGCACGATGCCCACCTGCGCCAGCCTCACACCATCCGGACAGTACACGGCGGTGGGGTCGTTGAAACAGCCGGGTACATATTTTGTCATCACGGTGATGACTACGGTGATATAGCTGAATGACGAGCCGTAGTATAGAGGGATTTTGCGCTTGGCGACCAACAGAGCGATGATCGTGCCCAAACCGGAGGCAAACAACGTCACGCCCACGTCGAACTTGGTGAGGATGGCGACCACCACCGTTGCGGGAAACATCGTCAGGACTTGTTGAAAGCCCAGACTCAGCATCGCGCCCCACGGGGGGACGTCCTCAGGCATGTAGCCGACGAGGGGATCGCTTCCAGATTTCTTAGCCATATTGCTTACTCCTTTCGTGAACAGAAACAGTGATTGATGAAGTGATAAAGCGTTAAAAATTCAGTTTTTATTTAGAGTGCCTGCAATATTTTTCCTCCTTTGCTTGGATTTTACACGCGCTTCGACGGCGCCTGTGATCCTCACTGCTCGTGCGACACCCGCCGCGACGGCTCGAAGCGGCTGCGCGCCGGCGTCAGAACGTCGCTATAGGCCGCCAGATTGCGGTCTTCCAGGTGATCGAAGATCATCGGGCTGACCGAGCCGTAGCTGATGCGCTTGAGCGGTTCCGGGTCGAGTTCCGCCGCGACGATGTCTTCTGTCCCGCGTCCCAACGCCAACGTCTGCGCGATGGGGCTGACGACCATACTGTGGCCGAAAAAGTAGTTTCCCCCCGCATCCGGGCCGACGGCGTTGCACGCGACGATGTAGACGTGGTTGTCGTAGGCGCGCGCTTTGTTCGTCATCTCCCAAATCTCGAAGCTGCGCAACAGCGCCGAAGGGCGGACGATCACCTCCGCGCCGCGCACCGCTTCACAGCGATACAGCTCAGGGAAATCGCCGTCGTAACAGATGGTGAGGCCGATGGTCGCCAGGGGCGTCTGCACCACCACCGGCGTCATGCCCGGCGTAGACCATCCCCCGGCGGCCCGTCGCTCGGTGGGGAACAGGTGCGTCTTGCGGTAGACGCCCAGCAGCCCCTCCGGGCCGAACAGCGCCGCGCTGTTGTAGACGACGTCCGGCGTCGCGCCGCGTTCGTAGGTGGGGAAGACGACGTAGAGATCGAGCGCCCGCGCCAGCGCCGCGACCGGCGCCGTCAGCGGGCCGGGCAGCGTGTCCACCTGCGCCCACAACGCTTCGACCGGGCAGCCCGGCGTGAAGCCCGTCGTCACCGACTCCGGCAGCACCACCAGACGCGCGCCGGTCTCCCGCGCGGCCCGCTCTGTCCAGGCCAGCGCCTTTTCGACGTTCTCGCGCACCGCTCCCGGCGTCACCGCGAACTGCGCGCAAGCGGCTGTAAATCGTTGCATAGTTCCTCCTCAAGTAGACGGTAGACGGTAGACGGTAGACTGTAGACGGTAGACGGGGGGAGAGGGAGAGAGTGAAAGCCGCCAATCCGCTCTTAACCCTTCAACTCGCCCCTCTTAACTCTTTACCCTTTACCCTTTACT
>JAKJAB010000364.1:0-244 GCA_022707725.1 Chloroflexota bacterium
CGCTTCGAGCAGTGCCTTTTCGGCCTCGATCAGATTGCCGCGATACCACTGCGTGATGCCCAAATTCAGCGCCACAATACTCCGCGTGCCCAGATCATCCTGAGGCAGAAGGGCAAGCGCCTGCTCGGAGTACTCAATGACATGCGGAACGTCCCCGCGCGTGCGCGCGATGTGCGCCCGCGCTGTCGCGATGCTGCCCTTCAGGATGGTCGCCCTATCTCCAAGCATAGGCAACGACTGTTCG
>JAKJAB010000364.1:325-4024 GCA_022707725.1 Chloroflexota bacterium
GGGTGACAATCTCGCCGCGTCTCATCAAGTCAGAGCTAAGACTCAAGAGAAGGTCCGTAGCGGCTGCCCAATCCGCTCCGTGCAGCGCGTGATGGAGCGCATCGGCGGGGGAACCGTTCGCCGCATACCACTGGCTCGCTTTGCGGTGCAAGGCGACGATGGTCGCCCGATCTGTGGATGCGGCCTCCAACCGGCGTCGCAGCAGATCGGAAAACAGGTGATGATAGCGATACCACTGGCGGACTTCGTCCAAGGACACGATGAAGAGATTGGAACGCTCAAGAGCGAGCAAGATCACGTCGCTCTCTTTCTGTCCGGTGACAGCGTCACACAAGGGGGCAGAAAACCGCTCCAACACAGAGGTTTTCAACAGGAAATCCTGGACTTCGACCGGTTGTCGCTGAAAGACTTCATCCATCAAATAATCGAGAATGTAGCGATTATCGCCGGTGAGGGATTGCAAGAGCCGGTGAACGTCGCTATCGTGCTGCATAGAGAGCGCCGCAAATTGCAATCCGGTAACCCATCCTTCGGTGCAGGCGTGGAGTGTCGTGATGTCGTCGGTGGTGAGGGCGACTTGCATCACACGTTGGGCAAAGTCGCGCGTCTCTTCTTCCGTAAACCGCAGATCGGCCTGGCGAATATCCGTCATCTGGCCGCGTGCGCGCAATCGTGAAAGAGGAAATGGGGGATCTTCACGCGATATCAGAACGATGTGCATCTGCGCGGGAAGATGGTCCAACAAGAAGATGAGATGCTGGTGAATGGTCAGGGTTTGGATGGCGTGATAGTCGTCGATGACGAGCACGAATGGCGCGGGGGTGGCCGCAATATCGTTGATCAACGCCGTGAGCAACACCTCCGGGGCGGGTGGCTGAGGCGCTTGTAACATCGCCTGGGTGGCTGTACCGATGGCCGGATTCACTTTCTGCAGCGCCGCGACGAAGTACGTCAAGAAACGCGCCGGGTCGTTATCCGTTTCGTCGAGAGAGAACCAGGTGACAGGGTGAGGCGTCTCGTTAAGCCATTCGGCGGCGAGGGTCGTTTTGCCAAATCCGGCCGGGGCCGAGATGAGGGTGAGTTTGCGCTGCAGCCCCATATCCAGGCGTCCAGTCAGGCGGGGGCGAGGCACGAATTTCCGCCGGAGTCTGGGAGCGAATAACTTGGTCGTCAGGAGCGGTGCATTCATGGGTGGCTACAGCAATCACTACTACATAACTTCGATTACCCTCTGTAATATACTATAGCACAACTATCAAAGTAATTCAATATCAATAGCTCTCGATAATCTCCCGCGCAGCGGCGACATCGCCAGCGATGAGCGCCGTGGAAGCTTCATCCAGGCGCGCGTTGACCGCTGCATCACCGGCATACTCTCGTCGCAGGTTGAAGAGCTGGAGCGGCAGGTGCAAGTCCTCAGCGGTGAAGGTGAAATCCCCATCCGCCATCGCCCGCCGGGCGTCCTGGACCATTTCCAGATAGCGGTAACCGAATTCCTCGGTCGGCTCGATGATGGTGCCTTCCCCGTAGTCATTCCACGTGATGAGTTGGACCATGTCTGGATGATTGCTCAGCGCCAGTTCAAGGGTGAAGCGAAACGTCTCACCGCCCTGATCGTCCAGGAAACCGTAGCCCTCACTGACGCCGACCTCTTTGTAAATGTCGTGGAATCCGGGGAACGCACCGCCAACCCGGTATGCATCCCCGCCCACTTTCGCGTAAAAGGGCTTGAGATAGGTTTCGAGCGCGGCCTGGGTCAGCACGCCATCTTTGGATGCCCACATCGGCGGCCATGGGAAACTCGATGTCGATACATTCCCGATGCGCTTGTCGAGCGTGATGAAGACCGGTTGAACATCCAGCACGGAGAACAGCTTCTCCCAATCCGATCCACTGGCGTAATATTGCGGGCCGAACGTCAACAGCACAGGACGCCCCTCACTCTTCAAGTAGGCGTCGTCGCCAAACCACGTGTCCCGCATGTAACGCATCACATCCTGCCCGTGGGTGTAGACGTCGGCCATGGCCAGGTGTTTGTTATCGACCATATGCTTGACCGTCTGATCCTCGTAGCAGATGGCGAATTGCAATCCAGCCTGCCTGATGACCTCGAACAACTTGCCGGTGGCCTGATTCAGCACACCGTAATCCCAAAAATCCTCGATCCCGTACCAATCCACGATCACGCCATCGATGCCGCTCAACTTCATCAACGCGACCTGGTATTCGAGCAGCGCATCATCCATCGAATCGTATGGCCCGGTCAACGGCATCGTGTGCGACGCGATCTGCGGACGCCCGTTCTCGTCCATCTGCGCCGGGTTGAAGTGGTTCATCGTCCAGTGCCAGCCCCAATACCCGCTGACGTCGGGCGTCTGGTACCAGGGCATGTAATGCGCCATCAACAGGGGACGCTGTGCGCTTTCCGGCGGAGTTGGCGTGGAGGTCGATGTCGCAGTGGGGGTTGGCGTTTTTGTGATGGGAACAGGTGTAGGTGTCGATGCCTCTGTGCAACCGGTCAACAACAGCAACAGGATGAACGCGAGGCTGAATGGTCTTAGCGTATGGCTCATATATCCTCCCGGCAATCGTTCTGGACAACCGCTTGTTCATAGACGCCGTTCTAAGTGTACACCACAAATCCAAGAATGCATCCCCGCGCCCCGCACCGGATTTCCCATTCGTGAAGATTAGTGTAGAGTGATGATGAAATCGTGGCAGGAGTTCTTATGAGCATCGATAGACAATCAGGATACGAAAACACTCCCGTGAAGCGCCTCGTGGTCGGGATCACCGGCGCGAGCGGCGCGATCTATGGCGTGCGCGCGCTGACCGCGCTCAAAACGCTCGACATCGAGACGCATTTGGTGGTAACGCCGCCAGGCATGGCGACGCTGCGCCAGGAGCTGCACGTCGATCTGAACAACCTCCAGGCTCTCGCCACGCGCGTCTACGAACCACTGGACTTCGGCGCACCCATCGCCAGCGGATCGTTTGCCACGGGCGGGATGCTCGTCGCGCCCTGCTCGATGAAGACGCTCTCAGCCATCGCCCACAGCTATGCCGACAACCTGCTCACCCGCGCCGCCGACGTGACGTTGAAGGAAGGCCGCCCGCTGCTGCTGATGGTGCGCGAGACGCCCCTGCACCTGGGTCATCTGCGTCTACTGGTGCAGGCCGCCGAAATCGGCGCGATCATCTTTCCGCCGGCGCCGGCCTTTTACGCCCATCCCGCTACGCTCGAAGCGATGGTCGATCACACCATAGGCCGGATGCTCGCGCGTTTGGGCATTGCTAACGACCTGTATACCCCCTGGGGAGAATGATCGTCTGCGGCGGCGTATAACTTCGCATTACGGTGGGCAGATACACGCGCGCCAGCTTCGGCACAACACGCAAGACTACCTCGAGCTGCTGCGGCGAGTCCAGCGTATCCACGACGATCGACAACCGCTCCTCCTGCGCGCCGGCCGTGACCGGCGCCGTCAGCGCCAACGTCCCACCCGGCGCGACCTCCGCCGTCCACGTGAGCGTCTGGTAGCCCACGTTGTCGATGCGCACCGAAGTCGTCATCACCTGCGGCGCGCCGACCTCCGCCAGCAACACGCGCCGCGTTGTCTCCAGCGCCAGACGCGGCTTCGCGTCCAGGCACGTCGTCGGGCCAAACGCGGTCAACACGTTACCTTCCCTGTCCACGTA
>JAKJAB010000365.1 GCA_022707725.1 Chloroflexota bacterium
TTGCCGTACGCAACACGCCGGGCGAGACGCTTCCCATCGTCACAGCGCTGTACGAGGACACACAACTGCTCGTCTTTGGCGAGGAAGGCGGCTGGTTCGAGGTCATCGCGCTGGGCATGGCCGGTTACGTGCCGGTGGAGGCCGTCCTCTTCCCACAGATTGGAAAGACCACCGATACGGTCAACTTGCGGTCCAGCGCCAGCACCGAGAGCAAAATCCTCGAAATCCTGCCACCGGGCACCCAGGTGCATATCTGGCGGAGCCAGGATGGGTGGCTTTACGTGGCCGATACGATGCGCTCCGGCTATCTCCACAGCAGCTACGTGCAGGTAGGAGCGCCGGAGCCGGTAGGGGATCAAGGCGGGGAACCGCCGGAAGCCGAGAAAATCCGGCTTGGGCCTAATCCCACTTACACCGAACGCCAGGTCGCCAGTCTGTGGAACCGCATGGGCGGTCTGCTTAAGACCCTGGCCGCGCACCTGGAGATCGATCCCGCCACCGCCGTCGCCGTGCTGACGGTAGAATCCGGCGGGCGCGCCTTCGACGCCAACGGGCGCATGATCATCCGCTTCGAGAACCACGTCTTCTACGACCGCTGGGGCAAGGATAACTCCAGCGTCTTCGAGCTGCATTTCCAGTTCAACGCCGTCCAACGCTGGCTGAACCATATGTGGCGTCCTGCCGTCCACGAAGCGTGGCGCACGAGCCACACCAGCCAGGATGAAGAGTGGCGCGTCTTCGAATTTGCCCGCAGCCTGAACGATACGGCTGCCATGCTCTCCATCAGTATGGGCGGCGCGCAGATTATGGGCTTCAACTACGTCACGCTCGGCTACGACAGCGTCCAGCAGATGTTCGACGCTTTCTCCGCCAGCGAGCGCGACCAAATCGTCGGCTTCTTCAACTTCCTTCGCGGACGCGGGACCGAATCCAAGCGCATCGCCGCGCTACAGGCCCTGGACTTCGTCACCTTTGCCCGTTTGTACAACGGTCCCGGTCAGGCGGTCCAATACGGCGCGGCCATCCGCACCGCCTACAATGCGTTCTGCGGACTGCGGGGGTAAGGAAGGACCCAACCATAGTTGTGTATCGCTAAAACAACTTCCAGATGGATGATCGCAGGCTGAAATCTCACGTCCTGGTTGTCGAAGACGAAAAAGCTATCGCCGCCTTTGTGCAGGCCGCCCTGGAACGCGAGGGGTTGGCCGTTCGGGTCGCGCGCAGCGGCGAAGCCGCACTGACCCAAATCGAGGCGGAACGCCCCGACTTGATCCTGCTCGACCTGATGCTGCCCGGTCTGGATGGGTTCGAGGTCTGCCGTCGCGTGCGCGCGCAAAAACCATACATCCCGATCATCATGCTCACCGCCCGCGCCGAAGACACCGACAAGATCGTTGGCCTGGAATTGGGCGCCGATGATTACATCACCAAACCGTTCAATGTGCGCGAGCTGGCGGCCCGCGTGCGCGCGCTGTTGCGCCTGCTCCGCCAGGCCAGCGGCGGAGCATCCACCCACTTTTTTCGCGCTGGCGATCTGACCGTCGACCGCGACCGGCACGTGACCGCTATCGGCGGGCGTCCTATCGACCTGACCCCCAAAGAGTTCGACTTGCTGGCGACCCTGGTCGCCGAACGCGGGCGGGTTTTCGGGCGCGAGATGCTGTTGGAACGGGTATGGGGCTATGACTATATGGGCGAGTCGCGCACAGTAGACGTACACATCCAAAGGCTGCGTCAGAAAATCGAGGCCGATCCGGCCAACCCGCGCTATCTGCTGACCGTGCGCGGCCTGGGTTACAAATTTGCCGCCGAGGAGGACCTGTGAACCCACCCGGCGAACAGATCTTGAGCCTGCCCATTTGGGCGGCGCTGGGCGTCTTGGCGCTGATCGTCGGCGGCGCGGCATTGCTGCTGGTCTTGGTCTGGCGGTATGTTCTGGCCCGTCAGCAGCGCAAACCGCTGTCCGGCGAACCGACGCTGGTCGTCGAGCCGCCGCCGGTTGCCCAGCCGGCCTGGAGCATTGACGCGCTCCGGTCGCTGCTAAACGGGCTGCCGCAAGGCGCGCTGATCGTCGATACAAAAGGGTGCCCCCTGGCCTGGAATTCCCTGGCGACGCAGACCCTGGCCCTAGACGCGGCCTTTCCAACTCTGCCGGCGCCGTTGACGGCGCTGGCGTTCCGCGCACTCGGCGCCGGCGCTGTCGAGACAATCGAAGTTGCCCTGCCGGAGGTCGCTTCACTGCGCGCAACGGCGACGCCGTTTGGCGATGGCGCGAACCAGGGAGCGTTGATCTGGTTGCACGCCGCGCCGGTCGAAGCGGACAGCGCCGAGGCCTACCGGCGCTTGCTCAGCGCGCTGACCCACGAGCTGCGCACCCCGCTGACCGCCATCCTGGGCCACGCCGACATCCTGAAAAGCTGCCAGCCCGGTCAGGACGATGCGTTGTGGCGGCGTTCGCGCGATTTTATCGTCAGTGAGGCCGAGCGGCTGACCCGGTTGGTGGAGGACCTGCTCACCCTCTCCCGCCTCGATATGTTGCCGTTGCAACAACGCCCGGTGAACCTGCGCGCAGTGGTCGAAGAAGCGATCTCGGGTCTCTTCCAGGCCGCCGAAGCGCGCGGCGTGCGCCTGGCCTTGCAAGCGCCGCCCGACCTGCCGCGAATTTCTGGCGACCGCGACCGGCTGCACCAGGTGTTCGTCAATTTGCTCGACAACGCGATCAAATACGCGCGACCTGACGGCGGCGAAGCCCTGGTGCGGCTCACCCTCATCGACGGACGAATTCAGGTCGAAGTGCGTGACAATGGCCCCGGCATCGCGCCCCAAGACCTGCTGCGCATTTTTGACCCTCTCTACCGCAGCCCTGAAGTCGGCGACCTGCCCGGTACCGGCCTTGGCCTGACCATCGTGCGGGCCATCCTGGAACAACACGGTGCGCCCATTCGCGCAGAGAGCGAACCCGGACAGGGCGCTGCTTTTTACTTTTCCCTCGAGTAACCGTCCGCCCTGCGCCGAAAGGCTCAAATTGTTTACCCAATGTTTACAAAACCGTGACCTGTTGTCCATAAAACTGGATTATACTGAGTACAATTCCAAACAACGATCACGAACAAAGCGGATGGATTCTATCCTAAGGAGTGGATGATATGACAGACCTGATTGGAAAAGATTTAGGGGCGTACCACGTCATCGAGCAAATCGGCGCAGGCGGAATGGCGACCGTGTACAAGGCTTATCACGCCGCGATGGACCGTTACGTGGCGATCAAAGTGCTGCCGGAGCACTTGAGCCGCGACGCCGAGCTGCGCAAACGCTTTCAGCGCGAAGCCCGGGTCGTCGCCAAGCTGGAACACCTGCACATTCTACCGGTCTATGACTATGGCGAAGCCAACGGGCGGCTGTACCTGGTGATGCGCTACATCGAGGCGGGCACGCTCACAGACTACATGGACAACCAGCGACTCTCCCTGGCCGAAACCAGCCGCATCTTGCACCAGGTGGGCAGCGCGCTCGACCACGCGCACCGGTTGGGCGTGGTACACCGTGACGTCAAGCCCAGCAACGTGTTGATCGACGCGCTCGGCAACTGTTTCCTGGCCGATTTCGGCCTGGCGCAGATTATGGAAGCGTCACTCAAACTGACCGCTACCGGAGTAGGCATGGGCACACCAACCTATATGAGTCCCGAACAAGGGCGCGCCGACAAGATCGACGCGCGCAGCGACATCTATTCGCTGGGCGTGATGCTCTACGAGATGGTGACCGGGCAGGTGCCCTATCAGGCCGAAACGCCGTTAGCGGTGGTCTTGCAGCACATCAATGCGCCCCTGCCCCTGCCTAGCCGGGTCAACCCCAAGCTGCCCCCAGAAGTGGACCGGGTGATCCTCAAAGCGCTGGCGAAAAAACCCGACGACCGCTTTCAAAAGGCCAGCGATTTGGTCGCTGCCTTCGATCGAGCTATACCTGAGTCGACGGCAGACGGTGAGGGCGAAGCATCCAGGCCAACTAAAGAGACGCCCGC
>JAKJAB010000366.1 GCA_022707725.1 Chloroflexota bacterium
CTCAAGATGAACCTGGAACGCAACGGCTACGAAATCGCCGGGCACGAAATCTATGGTGAAGCCGTGGTCGAAGCTGTAGCTCGCAGTCGGCCCGACTTGATCCTGATGGACATTCGTCTGAAGGGGAAAATGGATGGCATTTCCGCCGCGATCCAGGTGGGCGAGCGGTACGACATCCCCATCATCTACCTCACAGCTTATGGGGATGCCGAAACCCTGGAGCGCGCTAAACAGACGTCGCCGTTCGGTTATCTCATCAAGCCCTTCGAACTCGAAACGTTGCGCTCGACCATCGAGACGGCATTGAACAAGCATGACCTGGAACGCCGTTTGGCGGCCAGTGAAGCGCGCTTGGGCCAGATCATCGAGCAGATGCCCTATCCCATCGTCGTCTTTACTCCCGAGGGTGTAGCCACCATGGTCAACCAGGCAGTATTGGAAATGTTCGGCATCCCCTCCGCCGAGCTTGTTGTAGGGAAATTAAACCTTTTACAAAATTCCTTCGTGACCAACACCCCAGAACTACACACGAAAGTGCTGCGAGCATTTCGGGGAGAATCTGTTCCCCCCTTCGAACTTATGGAAGCGTTGGAACAGATTAGCCCAGACTATAAAACCGAGAAAAAAGGGGCCGTTGTCCACACCGTCACTATGTTTGCCGTACGCGCACCTACCGGCGCAATCGTACAAATCGTCGCGATTTTGCAGGACATCACCGCGCGCAAACAGACTGAGGAAGCACTCACCCGCCACAACCGCGAGTTAAGCGCACTCAATAAAACCACACAGGCCCTGACATCGACGTTGAGCCTGGAAGAAGTTCTAAAACAGATGATGCACGAGACGCGTGTGCTGCTCGAAGCGGAAGCCGCTTCGGTCCTGCTGTGCGATCCTGCCGATGACAGCCTGATCTTTGCGGCTGCCGTAGGCCCCAATTCCGAGCGGCTCATCGGCACCCGCATGCCGGCCACCGCGGGGATCGCCGGCGAGGCGTTGCGCGCCGGACAGGCAGTGCTCATCAGCGACGCACAGCGGGATGCGCGTTTCTACAACCAGATCGACGCGCTCACCGGTTTGAAGACGCGCTCGTTGTTGGCCGTGCCGCTCGTGGCAAAGGACAAGATCATCGGCATCGTCGAGGCCATCAATTGGGGCGATAAATTATTCGACGAAAACGATCTGAATCTGCTCAATACGTTAGCAGGATCGGCGGCGGCCGCGATCGAGAACGCCCGATTATATGAAGAGGTCACCCGGCGGCTCAACGAGACCCGGCTTCTGCAGGATGTTATTCTGGCTGCGGCCTCATCGTTGGATTTCGATCACGTCGTGACACGCGTGCTGCAAACCATCCACCAGACGCTACATCCGCACGGCTTGAGCCTGTCATTCCCCGATCCTCAGGGGGGATATATGCTCGTGCATCCCTCCATCCTTGGCATTGCCGTCACAACGCCGGATGCTTTGCGCGTTCCGATGCGCAACAGTGTCACCGGGCAGGTGTACTTGACCGGACAGCCGGCGTTGATCCACGATACTTACACCATTCCCAACTATTACAGATTCCCTGGCGCGGTCGAGTTGTGCTCCGAATTGGCCGTGCCGGTGCGTGTGGACGACCAGATTGTGGCCGTGCTCAACGTCGAACACCAGCAGCCCCACGCTTTTACCGAGCAGGACGTGCACCTGTACGAATCCATCGCCGCGCAGTTAGGCATTGCGATCAAAAACGCGCGCCTCTACTCCGCCGAGCGTGAGCAGCGCCGGCTGGTAGAGCAGACTTCGGAACAGCTCGTCCACAGTGAAAAGCTGGCGGCTACAGGCCGGTTGGCCGCAGCCCTGGCGCACGAGATCAACAACCCGCTGCAAACCATTCACAGCAGCCTGGAGATGATGCTGTTGTTCCCGGTGGAGCCGGAACAACAACGCGAATACATCCAGATGGCCGACGAAGAGGTGCAGCGGCTCATCAGCCTGGTCACGCGCATCCTGGAATTCGCTCGCAAGCCCAAGCGTTCTCCCCGCCCCACCCAACTCAGCGTCGTGGTGAACCGCGTGCTTAGTCTGGCAGGCAAACACCTTCAACACCGCAACGTCCACGTTGAGCAGGACGTTCCCGAAGATTTGCCGGCGGTTTTGGTGGACGACGGCGAATTGGCGCAGGTCTTCATGAACCTGGTGCTCAACGCCGTGGACACCATTGGCGAAAACGGGACGCTGCGCGTGAAAGGCCGCCAGATGGAGGACGGGCGCGTGACCGTGAGCTTCGCCGACAGCGGGCAGGGTATGTCTCCCGAACAACTCTCGCATCTGTTCGAGCCGTTTTTCACCACGAAAGAAAAAGGGGCCGGGATGGGCTTGAGTGTCAGCTATGACTTGATCAGGCAATACGATGGCGACATCACCGTCACGAGCCAACCGGGGCAAGGCTCGACTTTCACCGTGTGGCTGCACAGCACTGAGGAGCGCTGATGACCGACAATGTGGCCCCGTACACGACCGCTTTTCCCGGCGCGCGCATCTTGATCGCCGACGACGAGCCGGGCATTCGGCGTACACTGATAGAAATCCTCAGACGGGTAGGTTACCATCCGTCAGAAGCTGCTTCAGGAACAGAGGCCCTGCAGAAAATCCAAACGGAATCCTTCGATCTGGTGTTGCTGGATCTGAACATGCCTGGTAGTCAGGCACGACCGTGCTTGCGGCGGGGCGTCCATACGCCCCCAGTACAGTCTTTATCATCATCACAGCCTACGCCACGCTGGACTCGGCCATCCAGGCATTACGGTATTGGGCCTTCGACTATCTGTTCAAGCCTAGTTCGGTGCACGAGATTCTACAAGTGGTGGAAAACGGGCTGGCCTCTCGACAGCAACGCATCCCCCCGATGATCCGGTAGCACTGCTCGAGCGCGCGCTGGCAACGCTCAAAAATACACCGCCGGACGCGGCGTCAAATTTGCCACTAGGCGGCGACACGTCCCCTACCACCGCATCCAACGAACGATTTCTGCAAGCGCCAGGTCTCACCGTGGATACCCAAAAAGGTCTGGCGATTATCGCGGAGAACGCCATCAGCTTCGCCCCCATCGAGCTGGAGATCCTGGTATACCTGATGCGCCACACCGGACGAATCATCTCAGCACAGGAACTCGGCGCACACCTGCAAGGCGTCGAAATGTCTACCTATGCCGCCCGCGATTTGCTGCGCGCGCCCCTGCACCGGCTGCGCCACAAGATCGAGGATGACCCAGCGCACCCGCGTTTCATTCATACCCTGCGAGGACGCGGTTATCTATTCGAAGTGCGCGAAACGCGTTAAACGTTCAGCGTTCAGCTCTCAGCTTTTAGCGATCAGCGAGAATAGTCACAAGAGCTGCCGTGCCCACGCCGCCGCCATCGCCTGCGCGATCTTCTCCGTATTGCCAAAAACCGAATCGTAGACCATCAATGCTTTCACGATACCCCTCCTTTTGTTAGTCTGATAGTCGTAAGTCTGATAGTCGGCGCTGTGTCGTAGGAACGATCATGCGCCTTTAAGCATAAAGATGACGATAACCGTGGCGACCACCAACACCACCGGGGCGACCCGATGAACGGTCAGCATAGTCGCGTAATCCAGCTTGTCCATGCTCATCAACGCACCGCTGGCGAACAAAGCGATCACACACAGCGCAGCCACGACGATCAAAACGATGATGAGCGCCAGCGAATCAGCGCCTTTGAGCAGTTTGGCCAGTTGGATAACCGTGGCAACGACCGCACCCAGGGCAATCAGCTTGTGGATGTTGAACAGGAGACCGTTGTACGGCTTGCCCACATGGCTCACCCAAAAGCCGAAAGCCAACGTCAGGATAAAAACAATGCCGGGAAGCAGAATTTTTGATACCATGCCCCACCTCCTTCGAAAATAATCTCGGTTAGGTCGTTGCCCCACCGAGAGCAATCTGAACCGTAGCACCGGTGAGTTTCTCCA
>JAKJAB010000367.1 GCA_022707725.1 Chloroflexota bacterium
GGGCAGGTCGGCGGCGATCCAGCGGAATTTCTGCACCGACTCGACGGCTGCCGACCAATGACGACCTATGAAAGGCGCTTCTCCAGATCTGCCAGGCGTCGTTCAAGTGCCGTGATCCGTTCCAGAGCGTCTTCCAGCGTCGAGATAACGAGACGCCCCGCCGGTTCACCAGTGAGCAAGGCGCACATCTGCTCGCGGAATTCGGGCTGCTTACAGAGTTGCGCCGATGTCTCTCGCGTCCCACCCCGACTGCGCAGGCAGGGCTGAAGCACATCGAAAGCTATCACTTCAGCGGCTTCTAGCTTATCGCGCTCGGCAAAGTCAGGATGCTCCCACCAACGCACCTCGGTCACGTAGTCGGGATTGAGCACTACGGCTGAAGTTCCAGTAGTAATGTTGCTGCGTCTGATAAGATGTCGTTCAATACGTCGTCTGAGTTTATCGCTTACACCGACGTAGGCTACATACAGGCCGCGCCCGCTGCCGCCATACATCGCATAGACTACCGGGGCACTCGGTAGGTCGGTAGTCGCAGTAATAACAACCGGCTGCTTCTTGACTGCCGCTGGCTGAGATGGCTCCGGTGACGGGGCCAATTGCTTGACCACTTCTTCCTGTTTGACGGTCAACTGTAGACCATTCGAGATAGATAGGCGAAACATCATCCCTTGATAGGGCTTCATTAGCCCGTTGCTGAAGGCAACTCGGCCAAGCGACCTGGTATATGTCTTGTTACCTTTCACCAAACCATTCGCGGCAAGATAAGCGTAACTAGACCAGTTCTGCCGTTTACCGATTTGGCGTAGATCAGAGACATCCAGGGCGCGACTCTCGCCCTTTTGAGCGGCTTCGGCCAGAAGTTCGGCGACCGCATTGAGTCGTTTCAGCCAGTAGTCATCGTATTTATTCATCTACGTAACCTCCCCTCTGTTGTGTATTTACGAGTACGTAGTATCGCGCTTAGGCGGCAGCAATAGCCGATCTTTGATGGTGATGGCCTTACCACGTTGCCCACTCACGGCTTAACAACTTCGCTTGCTCTAGCACGGTCTCGGTCGCCTGGGGGCGTTTGTCGGGTGGGTAGCCGTAGCGTCGTAAGATTTTCTTGACTTCGACGCGCATCCGGGCGCGGGCGCTTTCTCTGAATTCCCAATCGATGGAGATAGTGGCGCGCATTTTCTGGACCAGTTCTTGGGCGATTTTCTTGAGCACTTCGTCACCCAGGATTTTCACGGCGCTGTCGTTGGTTCCCAGAGCGTCGTAGAAGGCCAGTTCTTCCTCGGTCAGGCCCAAGTCGCTCCCGCGATCACGGGCGGCGCGCATCTCTTGCGCCAGTTTGACGAGTTCGCGGATGATTTCGGTGGCCGCAATCTGCTGCTGGTTGTAGCGTTCCATCGTGTTGAGCAGCATCCCGGCGAAGGAGCGCGATTGGATGAGATTCGTGCGCCGGTTGGCGCGGATTTCGTCCTCGATGAGGCGGCGCAGGAGTTCTACCACCAGGTCGCGTTGCGGAAGGGCGGCGACTTCCAGTAGAAAGGCGTCGGAGAGGATGCTGATGTCCGACTGCGGCAAGCCCGCGATGGCGAACAGGTTCACCACGCCTTCCGGGGCGACGGCATTGGCGACGATTTGCGCGACGGCGCAATCCAGGCTTTGCGGGGTCTTGCCGGTGCGCGTTGGACCGACGGCTATGTCCTTGACCAGCGGCGCTTCGACGATTTGGAAGAAGGACACTTCGTCGCGGATGGGGAGGACTTTTTCGTGCGGGTTCGCCAGGGCGAAGGCGCGACTCAGGGCGGCGACGGCGTCAATGTAGCGGTCGCGGCCAGCCTCCCGACCCTTGAGGATGTGGTCGATGGCGTTCGCCAGGAGCGTGAGACGCGAGGCCGGACTGCCGCTAAAGAAGGGTTGGTAGTCGAAGCCGTGGAACATCGCTTTGACCACCTCGTACTTCTCCAACGTCAGGTCGGCGGCCAGGTCTTGGCGCTTGCCGGTCAGTTCGCGGTCGCCCTCGGTGAAGTCCTTGAGAGCTTCCTGAAGTTGCATCTGCAACGGCAAGTAGGCGACCACCAGGCCGCCATCCTTGCCGGGATAGACGCGATTGACGCGGGCTATGGCCTGCATCAGGCTTAATCCTTGCATCGGTTTGTCCACGTACATGGTGTGCAGGCTTGGCGCGTCGAAGCCGGTGAGCCACATATCGCGCACAATGACGAGCTTGAATCCCGTACTATCATCCCGGAAGCGATTTGCCATTTCTTTGCTGCGCTGTTTGCTGCGGATGTGGACTTGCCACGCGGGGGGATCGGAGGCGCTGCCGCTCATCACCACTTTGAGCAGACCCTTATCGTCGTCGGGATGATGCCATTCCGGGCGCAGCTTGATGAGGGCGTCGTGCATTTTGACGCAGATTTCGCGGGTCATACAGACGATCATCCCCTTGCCGGGGAGCGTCGCATCCCGCGCCTCGAAGTGCGCCACGATGTCCTGAGCAATCAGGGCGACGCGGTCATCCGCACCGACGATGGCCGCCATCTGCGCCCACTTGCTCTTGAGGCGCTCCTTCTGCGTCACTTCTTCGCCCTCGGTCACTTCCTCGAAGTCGGGGTCAATGCGCGGCAGCATCGCTTCGGAGAGCTTGAGTTTGGCGTGCCGGGCGTCGTAGTAGATGGGGACGGTGGCCTGATCCTCCACAGCGCGTTGGATGTCGTACACGTCGATGTAGTCGCCGAAGACGTTGCGGGTGTTGCGGTCGGCGGCGGAGACGGGCGTGCCGGTAAAGCCAATGAAGGCGGCGTTGGGCAAAGCGTCGCGCAGATACTTCGCCAGGCCGTAGACTCTGTGCAGGCCGTCCTCACGCTCGATGTAGCGGGCCTCGAAGCCGTACTGCGTGCGGTGCGCTTCGTCCACGATGAAGACGATGTTGCGCCGCTCGGACAGCAGCGGGGCGCTGCCCTGGGGCTTGCCTTCCACCGTTTCCGGCAGGAATTTCTGGATGGTGGTGAAGACGACGCCCCCGGAGGCCACACGGAGCCGCTCGCGCAGGTCAGGGCGGCTTTCGGCCTGCTGCGGCGCTTGACGGAGCAGTTCGTAGCCCAGGGCGAAGGTGTCGAACAATTGGTCGTCCAGGTCGTTGCGGTCGGTGAGGACGACGAGGGTGGGGTTCGCCATCGTTGGCTGTTGGATGACCTTGCCCGCGTAGAACAGCATCGAGAGGCTTTTGCCGGAGCCTTGCGTGTGCCAGACGACGCCGACACGCTTGTTCCCGCGCTCGCCTGTAGCCCGCACCGTCTCGGCGACGGCTTTGTTGACGGCGAAATACTGGTGATAGCCCGCGAGCTTCTTCTGGATGGCGCGGCCATCGTCCTCGAAGACGGTGAAGTAACGCAACAGGTCGAGCAGACGCTCCGGGGCCAGCGCGCCGCGTATGAGCACTTCCAATTGCGCGCGTCCTTCTTCCAGCGTCTCGCCATCCACCGAACGCCAGCGTTTGAACCAGTCCCAGGAAGCGGTCAGGCTGCCCAGGCGGGCGTCCGTCCCGTCGCTGGCGACGAGTACAGCGTTGGGGATGAACAGGTCGGGGATTTCCTGCTTGTAGGTTTGGAGTTGGGTGTAGGCCGTCTCGACAGTGGCTTTCTCGTCGGCGGCGTTCTTGAGTTCGATGACGGCGAGCGGCAGGCCGTTGACGAACAGCAGCACATCCGGGCGGCGGGTTTCTTCCAGGGGCCGGTCGGGATTGGGCAGCGCGCCCTGCTTTTGGATGCTGAACTGGTTGACGGCCAGCCAGTCGTTGTTGCGGGGCCGGTCGAAGTCCAGCACGCGGGCGTTGACGTAGACGGTGCGCCCATCCTGCTGATAACTGACGGGGGCGCCATCCACGAGCAGGCGATGCAGGCGGTGGTTGTTGACGACGAGGTTGGGGCTTTCGGCGCGGGTGAGTTGGCGGACGGCGTCATCC
>JAKJAB010000368.1 GCA_022707725.1 Chloroflexota bacterium
CCAGAACGACCTCAGCCGTCAGGTGACGCGCGCGCTCTATTACGCGCTCACCCACAACCCGGACGATCTCACGCAGCGTCTTTTCTCCCAATGGCAGCGCTTCTTTGGCGAGACGGCCGGCTTCGAGGCGGCGGAAGGACAGGTCAAACACCGCCAGGAATTGCGCGCTTTTGCCGGCGGGATGGGGCTGCGTCCTGGCGAAGTGGATATCCCACGTTTCTTCTTCGCCATCCAGACCTACTTCTCTTTCCTGGTGAAAAACATCGCCCGGCTGGTCTTGCAGGCGCACGCCGGGGGGACGCTCGGCGCGACGCCGCTGACCACCGTCGCCAATCAGTACGGCGAGGCGCTGCGCGCCGAACTGCGCCGCATGGAAAACGGCGGCATCTTCCGCGCCCTGGGCCTCAAGAACCTGTTGGAAGGCGACTTCTTCGCGTGGTACCTGAGCGCGTGGGACGACGTGATCGAGGATGCGCTGCGCCAGACGTTGGCCCGCCTCGCCGAGTACAACCCCGTCACCGTGCAGGATGACCCGCACAGCGCGCGCGACCTGCTCAAGAAGCTCTACCATTACCTGCTGCCCCGCGAAATCCGCCACGACCTGGGCGAATTCTACACCCCCGATTGGCTGGCCGAGCGCCTGCTGATGCAATTGGGCGAGCCGTTGTTCCAGATGCCCAAAGCGGGACGCGCTGCCAGCCCGCCCACCCTCCACAAGCGCCTGCTCGATCCCGCCTGCGGCTCCGGCACCTTCCCCGTGCTCGCCATCCGCGCGCTGAAGGCCAACTGCCGCCAGACCGGGTTGGCCGAAGGCGATACGCTGGAAATCATCCTCGCCAGCGTCGCCGGCATCGACCTCAACCCGCTGGCCGTGCTGGCCGCGCGGGTGAACTACCTGCTGGCGATTGCCGACCTGTTGCCCTACCGCCGCCGCGAAGTCGAAATCCCCATCTACCTGGCCGACAGCGTGCTCACCCCGGCGCAGGGCGAAGGGCTGTTCGCGCTGGACCGCCGCATCCTGGAGACCGCCGTGGGCGCGCTGCCCGTGCCGGACACCATCGACACGCGCGAGAAAATGGAGCGCTTCGCCGACGTGCTGGAGACGTGCGTGAGCGGCGGCTTTGCGCCGGCCGTGTTCGTGGAACGTTGCCGCCGCGAGCTGCCGGAGATCGTCACCCACGCCGGCATCACGGCCGTGCTGGAAGACCTCTTCGCGCAATTGAGCGACCTGCACCGGCGCGGGCTGGACGGCGTCTGGGTGCGCGTGCTCAAGAACGCCTTCATGCCGCTCTTTTTGGAGCCGTGCGACTATGTGGTGGGCAACCCGCCGTGGATCAACTGGGAAAGCCTGCCGCAAGGCTACCGCGAGCAAAGCGCCGACTTGTGGCAGTATTACGGATTGGTAGCGACCAAGGGGAAAGAAAGCGAGCAGTTTGAGCTAGGCAAACAAAAGCGCGACCTATCGACGTTGATGACCTACGTGGCTGCCGACCGTTATCTCAAACCCGGCGGCAAATTAGGCTTTGTCATCACGCAAAGCGTATGGAAAACTGGCGCGAACGCGGCCTTCCGGCGGTTTATGCTGCCCGCGCCTGCCGAAAGCGGGCGGGTGGGCCAAGAGATGCCAGTCAGAATATTGCACCTTGACGATCTGAGCAGCTTGCAAGTCTTCGAGGGAGCCAGTACGCGCACCAGCGTTTTCGTACTGCGCAAGGGCGAAGCCACTCGCTATCCCGTCCCTTACACTTACTGGCAAAAACAGACGCGCGGACGATTGAACTACGACAGCGCCATGGATGAAGTGCTGACGCAGACCCAACGTTTGAACTTCCAAGCCGCGCCGGTAGACGCGACGGATCCTACCAGCGCGTGGCTCACCGCCCGCCCGAAAGCATTGGAGGCCGTGCGTAAGGTGTTGGGGAAATCGGACTATCAAGCCTGCGCGGGCGTTTGCACGTGGGCCAACGCCGTCTACTGGTTGGAGATTCTGGCCAAACGCCCCGATGGGCCGGTGGTCGCGCGCAATTTCACCGCCGGAGCTAAACGCGAAGTAGAAGAAGTGACGGCAGATCTGGAACCGAACCTGCTGTATCCCCTCCTGCGCGGGCGCGACGTGCAACGCTGGCAAGCAGAACCGTCATTGCACATCCTGCTGCCCCACACGCCGGAAACTCTGTGGCAATCACTCTCGGAAGAAACCTTGCAACGCGATTATTCGAGAACCTGGTCGTATCTCTACCGATTCCGTGAGTTGTTACTGCAGCGCTCTGGCTACCGTCTACTCCGGCAAGGACACCCCTTTTACATCCTGGGCAACGTCAATAAAGCTACATTCGCGCCGTGGAAAGTTGTATGGCGGGGCGAAGTGGCGACGAGTTTAGTAGCAGCAGTTATCGCTTCGGCGGGGTCAAAAATTATAATCCCCGACCAAACAGCCTATATCATAGCCTTTGAAGAGGAAGGCGCGGCGCACTTTTTTTGTGGTGCAATGAATTCGTCGTCCGTTCAACTTATCTATCGGATGTTCACCTACAAACACGTTTCATTGTCATTTATCCAGAATATTCAAACTCCCCTCTACGACCCCGCCAACCCCACCCACCGCCAACTGGCGGCCCTCTCGCGGGAGGCGCACGCGCTGGCGCCGGCCGCCTACGCCGGAGACGCCGCCGCGCAAACCGAACTGCGCCGCGTCGAAGCCGCCGTGGACGAAGCCGCCGCCGCGCTGTGGGGCCTCACGGAGGCCGAACTGCGCGACATCCGCCGCAACCTCGCCGAGCTGCAAGGCGAATCGACGCCCGCTTGAAGGTCATATCATTCGGATATGGTTCATTTGAGTTGGGAGACACACTCAGAGACCGGCTCCAACGCGCTCTGGCCGGTCTCCAACCGCACCAGCTTTGAATTTTCAACTCATTTGAAACACACCCAAATGATTACAAAACGCGGAAGAACAGGAAATAAACTATGAATACTTTAGTTGATCGTTGCGACTTGTGTGGAGGTGTGTTACAACCCGGGTATACCACCTTAGAGATTTGGCGCGGAGAGACTCTGTTGGTCATCAAGGATGTGCCGGCCGATGTGTGCCAGCAATGTCACGAGGCATATCTATCACCTGACGTATCTGAAAGACTCGACCATTTTCTGCTGGAACATCACCAGCACCGCCCCGAACGCTCTCACAGAGACCTGGCAGGTCTGGCTAACCTGCCAGGTCTTTTTAGCGCCCCGTAGCGCGCGTTGACTAGGCAAACCGGGCGTTTCGCGGCATACTGTGCGCACCGTGACCTTGCAGCCACACCACCCAAATGGAGGCCGTGAAAGCCATGCCGGTTCGCACCGTTGACGAGACTTACACATACTTGCGCCAGAGCGCGCCGACGTTCGCGCAGCAAATCGCTGCGGCGACCGCCGCCGCCCACAATGAAGCCGAATTCGCGCACACGATGAACAACGCCATCGCCGCTATCGCCGGCGAGTTGGGCGTGGAGATGACGTTCCGCCAGGAGTACACGCTGGCGACCGGCCGCGCCGACGCCGTCTATAACCGCTGCGTCATCGAATACGAGCCGCCCGGCGCGCTGCGCCCACAGTTGAGCCACGGTCAAACCCAACACGCCGTTCGGCAGGTCAAGGATTATCTGACCGGCCTGGCTCAGGCTGAACGTCAGGCGCGCGAGCGGTTGCTCGGCGTAGCCTGCGACGGACATTACTTCATCTTCGTCCGCTACCACGAAGGTCACGTCATTGTCGAAGAACCGTTGGCCGTCAACGCCGCTTCCGCCGAGCGGTTCTTGCGCGCGCTCTTCTCGCTGGCCTCTGGACGCGCGCTCACGCCGGAAAATCTGGTGGAGGACTTCGGCAGCCAGAACGACCTCAGCCGTCAGGTGACGCGCGCGCTCTATTACGCGCTCACCCACAACCCGGACGATCTCACGCAGC
>JAKJAB010000369.1 GCA_022707725.1 Chloroflexota bacterium
ACTCTCCAACCTGGATGCCAAGCTGCGGGTCCAGGCGCGCGGTGAAATCTCCAAGCTGCACATGCGCCTGGGAACAACCTTCATCTACGTAACCCACGATCAAACCGAGGCTATGACGATGGGGTCACGCATTGTGGTGCTGAAGGATGGTATCTTGCAGCAAATCGACACACCGCAGCATCTTTACGACCGGCCTGGCAACATCTTCGTCGCCGGATTCATCGGCAGTCCCGCGATGAACTTCTTCGATGCCAGCCTGATCGAGGTAAACGGCGTGATGTATGCGGACTGCCGCGATTTTCGCATCGCCATCCCGGAGGAGTATCGCCGCGTCTACCAACCTTGCTTGGGCAAGGGCGTCGTCTTTGGAATCCGGCCCGAACACGTCCATGATCCTGATTACCCACCACCCGGTATCTTGCCGGCATTGGTCGAAGGGCACATCGATGTGACCGAATTGATGGGCAACGAAGTGCTCGCCTACTTCACGCTGCCGCACGCCGAATTTATCGGGCGCTTCGATCCGCGCACCAAAGCCACAATCGGCTCCACCAAAGCGGCACTCTTTGATATAAGCCGCATGCATCTCTTCGACAAGCAAACCGAGAGAGCGATCCGTTAAGGACGGACACAGCCATATCAACCGGGAGCCTGCTAAACTCCCGGTTTTTCTTGCGTCGCCGGTTCCTGCACTTTAGCAAGCAACAGCGTCGAGAGTAAAAACATCAACCCGTAGATGGCGAAAATCACCACATAGCCCAGGCCGGGGATTTCCGCCGCGTGCCGCGTGAAGAAATCGGCTACCGGACCGCCTATGTAGGCCCCCACCGCACCGGCTCCGGCGCCCGCCAGGTTAGAAATCCCCAGATAACGACCGGCCTCATCTTCCGGCACAAGGCCGGTCCCCAAGGCCCAACTCGCGGTATAAAAGACGCCGGTAGCAACCCCGATGATGCTGGCGCCGATAAAAACCAGCGTCAGGTTGGTAGCAAACAGGACAATCGCCGTTCCCATGGCAGCAATGAGACCGCTCCAGGCCACAACCTTTTTTCGTCCGATTCTGTCCACCAACCAGCCGGCGGGCAGCGCAGAAAGCAAAATAAAGACGCCGACGAGCATCATCATCTGGCTGGCCGGTTTCGCCGCCGACTCGCGTGTGATGCCCAACCGTCCCTGGAGAAAATAGAGCACAAAGCCTCCCAGATTGGTCACGCTCACTAGAAAGGCCAGCCGGCTGATCACCCACCAGACAAAAGCTGAGAGGAGGCGCGTCTTTTCTGCTCCGATGGAGAGCCGCACACCCCCACCTACGCCCACCACCACAGCCACGCTCATCGCCGTGAAGCCCAGCATCCCCATAACCACGACCAGGACGAAGACCGACTCGACGCCCACCAGCCGTCGCTCACCCCAGGTAACCGCCTCCCTCAAAAGCAGAATCAGAGCCGTGAAGAAGCCGGTCATCAGCAAAAGCCGCAGGAAAGGCTGCCAGTCCAAAGGTGGAGACGGCACCCGCAATGGTGGTTCCGGGACGAACATGGCCAGCAACATTGTGAGAAAGATCACGGCCATCAGAACCAGGAGTCCGCCCCACATATGCCCCGCACCGATTAGCCGTGCAATGGTAAAAGACACCAACACCACCGGTACAGGCACTTCGAACAACGCTTTGATGCCGGAGAAACGCCCGCGTTGGTCCTCGGGAACCAGGTCAGGGATGAACCCTTGTTGGGCGCTGTGCGCGGTATTGGAGAAGAGCTGTAACAGGACGTACAGTACAAAGAGGACGCGATAACCCGCCATACCATTCATCTGCGCGGTGAAGCCGATGGCCGCAAGCACGAGCAAATCCATCAACGCGCCGCCAAAGATGAAAGGCCGCCGTCGTCCCCAACGCAACGTAGAGCGATCCGAAAGCATCCCCATCAAGGCCTGCGCCAACAGAGCGACCATCAAAGCCCAGAGACGCATACGGCCAAAATACGCGCCTTGCCGCGTCTCCCCTACGAACTGTTGCACCAGCAAAGGCAACACTAGTGGCACGAAGGTCTGTGTAAGCGTGGCCAATCCCAAATAGAAGATGTTGGTGGTGATGATGTCATACCAGCGAGGCGCTCTTGTCATGACACACTCCTGGCATGATACCTGATGCGTGAAGACATCTTATCCCGTATCACGCATCCCGTTTTCCGTCTAGTTGAGCGAGATGCGCTCGTGCAGCATCGGTTCTGGAGACATCTTCGCCAAACGTTCCGCCAGGGGAACGTACACCCGCATATAATCCAGCACAGAGGACAGCAAACCTCGCGCTGTCGGCGTCTCCAGCAATCGTTGCTTCTCCGCCGCCGCCAGTGGGAGCAGCGCCGCCCCGAGCACCCCCAACGTCGACACGCCTGGCAGCAAGACTTCGGGCAGCAGCGCCGCCGGCCAGACACTCGCCAGCGCCTCCACGTACCGGCGCAGATAATGACCGACCTGCTCCACCAACATCCAGCCGGGACGCGGCTCCTCGATCCACGGCCATAATTGCACCGTTGCTTCCAGGTAAAGTTGATCCTGATGAATTTGCAGCATTTGAAAACGATACTGGCCTACGACGAGTGCGTTGGCGAAGTCATGCCCTCGCCCCGGTATATCGTCGAGCATGTAGGCCAACGTGCCTACGTTTGCCACTGCCCCGCACGTCAAATCCTGCACCCAGACCACACCCAACGGCTGGCGCTGTTCACGGCATACCCGCAGCAACCAATCCCCTCCCTGCGTGTCGGCAAAGACGGGATGAAGCTGCCCCGGGAAAATGATATCCTGGCTCGGATAAATGGGAACTCGCAACGTCCGCATAACCGTATTGTAGTCACCCTGATAATCTTGACAAATCAAGTTTGACAACTGACCCACTTGGCGTATAATCTAGCCAGTAATGCCCCAGTGGCGGAACTGGCATACGCAGCAGGTTGAGGGCCTGTGCCTTCGGGCGTGGAGGTTCAAATCCTCTCTGGGGCATCTTGTTTTTCTCCACACTTAACACAGATTGAAACTGGCATATTCTTGGCCAGCGATCCCCACCGGAAATTTGTCTTTTTCCCAAAACTGGCCTATACTGATTGTGTAACACTCCCACAAGACGTCTCACACCCAAACCGCCTGTCGTCGTTCGGCTATACCGCTGAGTTCAGAGCTTGAGGTATTTCCGTTCTGCTAATTGTCAGTTTTCGAAAGGAGGGCGCTATCATGGAACTGATCGTCGAACGTGTCAATGTGTGGGCTGCCAGCATTCCCGATGAACCGGGCGGTCTCGCCCACGTGCTCGCCGGACTGAGCGAGGCCGGCGCGGACCTCAATTTCTGTATCGCCAGGCGTGCGCCGGAAAAACCCGGCACGGGCGTAGTCTTCGTCACCCCATTGCGCGGCGATCGCGAAATTGCAGCAGCTTCGCTTTTGGGGTTCAACGTTACCAAATCACTCCACTCGGTTCGTGTCGTGGGTGAGAATATCCCCGGCATCGCTGCTACGCTCACGGAAAAGCTGGCAGCAGCAGGCATCAATCTGCACAGCTTCTCTGGGGCAGTGATCGGTACGCGCTTCATCCTCTACATCGCGCTAGATAGCGAAGAAGACGCCGAAAAGGCCTGCAAAATTATCCAACAGGCATAGTCCCCAGGGTTTTACTCGAGACCTAAGGCGCGTGAGACATCGCGTTCACGCGCCTTATGATGGTTATGTGTACAATCTCCATACCGCAGTTCATTGACTCTCCGACACTTTCACTTATACTCATCCCGGTAATTCGCCAGCAGATGAAACCGGCAAATAGTGCGACTATCCAACTAAAGACTATCTGACTTCTGTTACGGAGGCCTGCGATGACCCATCCCGATCCTTACGTTTCCCCATTCACCTGGCGCTATGGCTCGCCGGAGATGCGCGAACTGTGGAGTGAGTT
>JAKJAB010000036.1 GCA_022707725.1 Chloroflexota bacterium
GTTGCATATAGGTCAGTCCTGCCGTCACCACAAACGCGACGGCGGCCAGGGAGGTCGCCAAGCGCATGAAGAGCAATGAGGTGGGGCGGCGGGCCTGTTGCGGCGGTTTTTCGGCGACCGACTTTTCGGCCACCATCGATGGCGTGAGCAGGTAATTGCGCGGTGGTTCGCGCAGTGGAAGCGCCCTCACCAGGGCCACGACCTCGCGCATCTCCTTGACCTTCTGCTGCAGAACGCGGTCCTGAGCCAGGGCGGTCTCGAAAGCCGTCTGTTGGGTTGGCTCCAGCTCGCCATCCACATAAGCAGAGATGTCGGTATCGCGCCACATTATGTGCATCTGCGTCATCTTCCTACCTCCACACGCGCAGTGATGGCGCGGCGCAGCCGCGCCATCACCCCCAGTCCCACGTTATCAGCGATCCATTCCACGTTATCCTTCATCCTCACTGTTTAGACGATAGCGGTGCGGTAAAAGTTCCCGCTCTTCTTGGAGCAACTGCTGCATTTGTGTCCGCGCGCGCGCCAGCCGCGATTTGACTGTGCCCAGGCGGGTGTTCAGCATATCGGCTACTTCTTGATACGCCAGTCCCATTCGATCCACCAGGACGACGACCATCCGCTGGTCTTCCGGCAGTTTTGCCAGCGTGCGTTCCAGGAGCGCGCGCAACTCCTGTTGCTGGAGGGTCTGTTCTGGCAACGGGCCGCCGTCTGCCAGATGAGGATTGGCCTCGTCATCCATATCGCCGAAGTCCTCCCACGACACGGTGGGACGGCGCTTGCGACGGCGCAGCTCATCGTAACAGGCATTGGCGACGATCCGCAGCAACCAGGCGCGGAACGAGCCGCCACGGAATTTCGCCAGCCCTTTGTAGGCGGAGATGAAGGCTTCTTGCGTGGCGTCATCCGCGGCGGCCTCATCGTGCAGCAAATGCCAGGCCAGATTGTAGACTTGCGTCTGGTAGTGCAGCAGCAGCGCGTTGAAAGCGTCCAGGTTGCCCTTCTGGGCGCGCTGGACCAACGCGGCTTCGTCCCATGTGTCGGTCATTGTGTTCACTGCCGTGTAATCCTTGAAGCCAAGACTACAAAAGTCTCAACACGTACTGCGCTTTGCAAATCTATCGTTCGAGGCAGATACTTGCTCAACCGAGTACCTCGTGAGACTTTTGTAGTCTGCCTTGCTTGACGTATTCTCGAATTTAGCTATACTTACCGCCAGGCCGAAGTGGCGGAACAGGCAGACGCAAGCGACTCAAACTCGCTCGGGTAACCCCCATGTGGGTTCGACTCCCACCTTCGGCATTATAACGCACAAGCGGGTGAACGCCAAGTTCACCCGCTTTTTTTAGGTGCTTGACGCTTCTATTTGCTCAGGATATAATCCCCCACAAGCAGGAGGAAAGATCAAAAGGTATGAAAAGCATTTTCGAGAGTTTGCGCAAGACCCGCAACGCCGTCTTTGGACAAATCGCCCAGATTCTAGGGGCTGGCGATATTGACGATGATACGTGGGAGGACCTGGAAGCGCTACTCATCCAGGGTGATGTGGGGGTGGAGACTTCGCTGGCGCTGATCGAGCGGCTGCAGAAACGCGCCGGCGCCGAGGGGATTTACCGGACAACCGATTTGCAGAAGGTACTGCGCGAGGAATTGCGCGCACTGCTGCCGGAAGGCGAACCGCTGAATCTGGAATGGCCACTCGCGGTGCTGCTGATCGTGGGGGTCAACGGCTCAGGCAAAACGACGAGCATCGGCAAGTTGGCGGCGCACTTCAAGCGCGAGGGGCAAAAGGTGGTGCTGGCGGCGGCGGACACGTTCCGCGCGGCGGCGATGGACCAACTGGCCGTCTGGGGGCAGCGTGTGGATACCCCTGTCATCACCGGACCGGAAGGTGGCGATCCCAGCTCCGTAGCCTACGACGCAATCCAGTACGCCGAGGCGCGCAAGGCGGATATGGTCATCGTCGATACGGCGGGCCGTCTGCACACGCAACACAATCTGATGGCGGAACTGGAGAAGATTCAGCGAGTGATCGCCAAACGGGTGGCCTGGGCGCCGCACGAGACATTCCTTGTCCTCGACGCCAACACCGGCCAGAACGGGCTGATCCAGGCGCAACAATTTCTCAACGCCGTGAAAGTCAGCGGCATTATTCTGGCGAAGCTGGACGGCAGCGCCAAAGGCGGGATGGTGCTTTCCATTGGACATCAACTCGGCTTGCCGGTGCGCTTTGTCGGCACGGGTGAGCACGTGGAAGATTTCATGCCCTTCGACCGCGAAGCCTTCGTGCAAGGTCTCTTGGGGCAACCCTGACGAATATCTGACTGGTGACTAACGTACTAACAACTATCCGACTATTGTGGAGGAACAATGACCGAATCTAGCGATCGTCTCGAAAATCTGGCTTCCCGCGTGGAAGCTATCTGGGGGCGTCTTTGACTTACCTGGCAAAATCCAGGAACTAGAAGCCCTAAACGCGCAAAGCGCCAATCCTGACCTGTGGGATGACCCGGACAATGCGCGCGCGGTGATGCAGCGTTTGGCGGTGTTGCAAGAGGACGTGCAATACTGGACCGGTCTGCGCCAGGAGATTCACGACACACAGGAGTTTTTCGCCCTCGGCGACGCAGACCTGTTCGCCGAACTTGAACGAACGACGGACAAACTGGAAGACGAAGTGGCGCAGGCCGAATTCCGGCTGCTCCTTGCCGGTCCCTACGACCGTGGGGACGCTATTCTTGCAATCCATGCTGGAGCCGGGGGGACGGATTCGCAGGATTGGGCCGCCATGCTGCTGCGGATGTTTTTACGCTGGGCCGAGCGCCGCAAGTTCAAGGCCGACATCCTCGACAGCATGGAAGGGGAAGAGGCCGGCATCAAGAGCGTGACCGTGGGCGTGCGCGGGCAATATGGCTACGGCTATCTGCGCTCGGAACGCGGCGTGCACCGGCTGGTGCGCCTGTCGCCTTTCGACGCGGCCCACCGGCGGCACACCTCGTTCGTGCTCGTCGAGGTCTGGCCCGATTTGGGCGAGGATGCGCCGCTGGAGATCGACCCGGACGACTTGCAGATCGACACGTATCGCGCTTCGTCGGCAGGCGGGCAGCACATGCAGAAGAACGAGACGGCAGTGCGCATCACGCACTTGCCCACGGGGATCGTCTCTTCGTGCCAGAACGAACGCTCGCAGACACAAAACCGCGAGGTCGCCATGCGCGTGCTCAAAGCGCGCCTGATGCAGCTTGAGGAAGAGAAACGCCGCCAGCAACTTGACGAACTCAAGGGCGAGCACGTCGATGCCGGGTGGGGCAATCAGATCCGTTCCTACGTGCTGCATCCTTATCAGATGGTCAAGGATCATCGCACCGATCACGAGACCGGCAATATCCAGGCTGTATTGGACGGGGATTTGGACGCCTTTATGGAGGCGTACCTGCGCTATACGATGAGCGATTATCAAGACTAATCGGCGTATTTTTCAACACCATTTGAGGAGGCAACTGATGACCGACAAGAAGAATCTGAGTCATTCCGGACGCAGCTTTAGCAGCGTCAAGAAACCCGTCTCCGGCGGTCCAAAGAGTGGCGGAGCGAAGAACCCGCCCAGGCCCTCCGGCGGCGATGCCAACATTCAGTCGCGCATACCCAGACCGGCGCCCGCACCGGCTTCCCAACCCAAACCGTCCGGTGCGAAAATACCTGCGCCAACCACTGCGCCCTCGCCCGCCACGGCTATGCCGACGCAGGTCGATGCGCGCGTGCAGCAACTCGCCAACGCGCGCACGCGCTGGGAAAAGCTGGCCGGCCTGGTCGCTTTGAGCGCCTTGTTCACGCAACTGTCTTCGCTCACCAGCAAAGTTGACGGGCTGGAGCACGATATCGCCCAACTCCGTGCGCGCGGTTATCGCTTTGGGCGCACCCTGGAAGAGCGCGCGACCAACCTGAAGTCGCGTTGGCCGCAGCAGCAGATGTCGGCTAATCATCTGCTCCAAGAACAGCGCAGCGTTTTACAAAACGCTGCCAACGAAGTACAACGGTTGCTCAGCCAGGCGGAACGCAACACCGGCTTGTTGGACACAGTGGACAGCCGTCTGTGGGCGCTCGAAAACCAGATCAACGAGGCGCAGCGCAACGTGCAGGGGGTCTTCAGCAGCTCCGAACAGGAGATCAGCAAGCTGCAAGAAGAAATGCGCGAAGTGCGCGCACTGTTGGACGCGCTAGACAACGCTTCCTTCGATCTGTTGCCCGACGAACATGGCGTGGCGGTGTGCAAGGCCCAGTGGATCAGCGACAATCAACAACCGGAGGGCTTGCTGTTCCTCACCGACGGCCGCCTTATTTTCGAACAGCGAGAAGAGCGCGTGGTCAAGAAGAAACTTTTCTCCTCCGAGAAGGAACTTGTTCAGCAAAAACTTTGGGACACGCCGGTGGGTGCCATTGCCGAGTTGCAGATGGAAGACAAGAAGTCGGGACTGCTCGGGTTGGGACGGCAAGAGCTGCTCACCCTGCGTTTTGTCGAACGCACGCGCGAACTGCCCAGTGACGCGACCCTGCATCTCAAGGGTGGGGCAACTAATGAGGCATGGCTGGCGTTGATTCGCCAGGCAAAGAGCGGGCAGATCGCCGCCGATCTCTTCGGCGCACCCCCACCGCAGCAATTGTTGGCGGCCCAGACAGAAGCCGAAGCCGCCAAACCCGCCGCCGAATTGCCCACCCGCTGCCCCGCGTGCAACGCCACGCTGCCCCCCATCTATAAGGGGATGAAGCAGGTGGAGTGCCAATACTGCGGGCTGATGATCAATATTTAGGACGGTAAACGGCAGACAGTAGACGGTAGACGGGCGATGGATTTACTGCATGAGGTACAAGGCTATATCGATACACACCGTCTCCTGAAGCCGGGAGCGCGGGTAGTGGTCGGGGTCTCCGGTGGGCCGGATTCGGTGGCGCTGCTGCACGTGTTGCAGCGCCTGGCCGACCCGCTGGACCTCGCCTTGCACGTCGCGCATCTCCATCACGGTATCCGCGATATGGACGCCGACGCCGACGCCGAGTTCGTCGCGGCGCTGGCGGAAGCCTGGAAGTTGCCCTGCACCATCGAGCGGGTCGACGTTCCCGCGATCGCCGCGGAGCAGAAGCTCGCGCTGGAAGAAGCTGCGCGCCGCGCCCGTTACACCTTTCTCCATCGCGTCGCCCAGCAGACCGGCGCGCTGCGCATCGCGGTGGGCCACAACGCCGACGACCAATCCGAGACGGTGCTGATGCACTTGCTGCGGGGCGCCGGTCCGGCAGGACTGCGTGGGATGCTGCCCGCGACCCCGCTGCGCGATTATCACTTGCTGGCGCCCTGTCCCAAGCCGGTATCGGAAATGAAGCTCATCCGCCCGCTGCTCGCCACCCCGCGCAGCGACATCGAAGCCTACTGCGCCGAACAGCAATTAACCACTCGCTTCGACCGCTCGAACCTGGATACCACCTTTTTCCGCAACCGCCTGCGCCACGAAGTGCTGCCCTATCTGGCGCAGACCAACCCGCGCATCGCGCAAAATCTACGCCATCTGGCCGAAGTCGTGCGCGCGGACTACGATCTGCTGCACGAGTTCGTGTCGGTGGCGTGGGATACGTTGCTGGTCAAAAGCGCGCCCGACCTGCTGACCTTCAATCTGGCTGGATGGCGAGCGCAGCCACTCGCCATCCAGCGAGCCATTATCCGCCGTGCGGCGTACAAACTTTGCCATTCCCTGCGCGATGTGAGCTTCATCCACGTGGAAGACGCCGTGCACATCGCGCAGCAAGGCGCGACCGGCGCGCAGGCCACGCTGCCGCATGGATTGCGTTTGACCGCCGAGATCGATCTGCCGAATGGCTGGCATTTACACATTCAGGAAGCGCCGCACTGGAATCTGGACGCCATCGCCAACAACTGCAACCCGTTGGTAGCGTGGATGGACGCCGATGTATTGGGCGATGCTGCTATCCTGCGCACCCGGCGGCGCGGCGACCTTTTTCAGCCGCAGGGGATGCGCCAGGCCACAGTACGGCTGAGCGATTTGTTGATCAACATGAAAATACCCCGTCCGTGGCGCGATTATGTGCCACTGGTCGAAGCGGATGGGCGCATCCTGTGGGTGGTCGGCGTGCGGCTGAGCGAAGCTGCTTTGGTGCGCCCGGACACGCGGCGCGTCGTCTATCTGCGATTTAGTGGACCTTAGGAGCCTCTATGCCAAAACATCTGGTTTTAGTCGCTGGGAACATTGGCGCGGGCAAAACATCGCTGGCCGAAAGGTTGGGGAAACGGCTCGGCTGGCATGTCGCCTATGAATCGGTGGACAACAACCCATATCTGGCCGACTTCTACGCCGATATGCGCGCGTGGAGCTTTCACCTGCAAATCTTCTTCCTGGGCCATCGCGCCGAACAACACCGCCAACTGATGGCGCTGGCAGAGTCGGCCATCATCGACCGCAGCATCTACGAGGATGCCAATATCTTCGCGCGGGCGCTGTACAGCCTCGGCAACATGACCGAGCGTGACTACAACGCCTACCAGCGGCTTTACGAGCTGGTCATCGGTACCTTGCCGCGCCCCGCGCTGCTCATCTACATCAAAGCCTGTCCAGCGACACTGCTCGCGCACATCCGCCAACGCGGGCGGGAGATGGAGAACAGCGTCTCCGCCGATTACCTGACGCTTCTGGGACGGTTCTACGACGAGTGGATAGCGACGTTCGATCAATGTCCCGTGTTGACCGTGCCAGGGGATGATCTGGATTTTGTCCGTTATCCCGAACACCTGGAGATCATCGCCGAACGCGTGGAGGACAAGCTGGCGGGCAAAGAGTTCGTGGAATTCCCCAAACCAGGAGCGCCGAATGCCTGTTGACCCCGGAGAGCCACTGAGCGAACGCGAGATCGAGATCGTAGAATTGGTCGCCGCCGGGCTAACCAACCGCGAGATCGCCATCCGCACCTACCTCAGTCCCAACACGGTGAAGGTTCACCTGCGCAACATCTTCACCAAAACCGGCGTGGCCTCCCGTACCGAGTTGACGGTGCTGGCGATGCAAGAAGGATGGATTGATGTCCCCGGCGTGGTTGTGACGCCGGAAGAGGGTGCGCAGGCAGCGATGATGCAAGGTGTCGCGGTGGGAGAGCAGCCAATCCAACCCATTCTGCCTCCCTGGCCACGCGCGCGATGGGTGGCACTGACCGCAGGCCTGATTATGGCGCTCGTGGCGCTGCTCTTACCCCAGCAACCTGCCGGACAGTCTGCCGTCTTCCCCGCCAGCGGGTTGGTCGATCAAACCTCCTCCCCCCGAGTGGTAGATGTCCCGCTGGGCGAAAACGGCGGTGCGCGGTGGAACGAACTGACGCCGCTGCCGGTGCGCCGGGCACGGATGGGGATCGCAGCACAAGGTAACGGCATCTACGTCGTCGGCGGCAGCATGGAAGACGGCCCTACCGGGCGGCTGGACATCTACGACATCGATACCGCGCTCTGGCGCAGTGGCGCGCCGCGTCCAGCGGCTCTGGCAAACGTCGGCATCGTGGCCCTGTCGGAAAAGTTGCTTGTCCCCGGCGGCTGCGACGCGAGCGGCGCGCCCCAGACAATCACCCATCTCTATGACCCAGAGAGCGACACGTGGAGCGAGGGCGCGTCGTTGCCCCAACCGTTGTGCGCGTATGCGTTGACACAATACGACAGGCGTGCCTATCTCTTCGGCGGATGGAACGGCGCAGCCTACCAGGCTGTGGGCTACGTTTACGACAGTGGCAGCGACGCCTGGACAGAAATCGCGCACCCGGCCGAAGCGCGAGGATTTGGTGCCGCCGCGGCCCTGGTCGACGCCAATGGTCAAATCCGTATCTTCTACATCGGCGGCTACGACAATGAGCGCGAGTGGGCGACCTGCGAGGTGTACCTTCCCGAAACCAATCGTTGGGACAACTGTGCGCCGATGCTCCTCCCGCGTGGCGGGCTGGGGCTGGCGGCCATCGGCGCGCGGGTGTACGCGATCGGCGGTGGGTGGACGACCTATTTGGGGTTCAACGAACGTTACGACCCTTCAACCGACACCTGGACGGTCGTTCAGACACCAATTGTAGGCGAATGGCGCAATCTGGGCGTCACGGCGCGAGAAACGTCGCTCTACGTCGTCGGCGGGTGGAGCGGTGACTACCTCAACCGCGTCTACACCATCGAAGTGCTGCCTTGGCGTGTATTCGTCCCCACCACGTTTTTATCTCCGTAGGCGCGCCTGTCGGCACATAGCTTGACGAAATCCTCGTTCTGCGTATAATGGCCCTTGTTGATCCTCGGTAGCTCAATCGGCAGAGCGACCGGCTGTTAACCGGTTGGTTGTAGGTTCGAGTCCTACCCGAGGAGCACAGAAGGGGCTGCGCGAGCTGGCAAAGCATAGCACAACCCCTTTTTGTTGTTAACCTACGCTATACATCGCTATCACTTTCTCCGGCGCGATTTCGGCGAGGATGTTGTGGATGTTGCAGAAGACGTAGCCGCCGTCTTGATTCAGGTAATCGGTCACTTCGGCGACCTCGCGGCGCACGTCGTCCACGGAGCCGAGCGGCAGCGTGACCTGCGAGTTGATCCCGCCGCCCCACAGCGCAATCCGCCCACGGGCCTTGTCCTTCCACTCGCGGTATGAATATTTCCCGGCGCACCATTGCACGGGATTGAGCACGTCGAACCCGCTCTCGACCACCAGGTCGATCAGGTCGTAGATCGCGCCGCAGGAGTGGATGAACAGCTTGACCTGCGGGGCGATGCGATGGCATTCGTCGGTGATGCGGCGGTAATAGGGCAGGAACAGCTCGCGGTAGACTTTGGGGGAGGCGATGAGGTTACGCTGTGTGCCCCAATCGTCGGCGGTGAGCATGATGATGTCGATGTCCTGGTAGATTTCGGGCAGCAGCGCGCGGATGTTCGCCACGGCGTGCTCGGTGACGATTTCGTGCAGCTCGGTCACGTAATCCGGCTCGGTGATGCAGAGCATCGGGAAGATCGCCAGCCCGCTGTACGCGCCGATGCCGATATTTGCCTGCAATGCGCCGTCGTTGAAGAACACGGCCCGGTCGCTGGAGTCGCGCACGCGGCGGCACAAACCACGGATAGATGCGACGCGTTCATCTTGAATAACGCCGGATTGCATCGATTGGCGGAGTTGCTGCAGATCGAGTTTGGGCAGGTCGGCGGAAAGATCGAGCGGCTGCCCACCATGTTCCTCGTCGAAAACGTAGGACGATGGCGGCATACGCTGATTTCGTCCTTGCCGAATCGTCCCATCCGGCAGGGTGCGGAAGTTCTCCGGGTAGCGCACACGCGCCGGAAGCCGCCCGTCGAAGTCGTACGCGTGCCACAGCTCCGGCTGCTCGAAGGCGTTGGTCGCGCCGTCGAGGATGGCGACCACGTCGATGCCCAGGGCGTCGAGCACGTCCAGGTCGGGCAGGGCCAGCATCTGCCCGGTGTCCTCGACGCGGGGCAGGCGCGGCGGCAGGCCCAGCGCCGCCACCAGTTTGGGGTACGCAAAGGCGCTGATGGACGTGGAGCGCATCCCGCCCAGGTCTTTGGGCATCCGGTCGGGCGTCTGAAAGTTCAAGGCTTGCAAAACACGTTCACGTGATGTCGTCATCGATAGCTCCTTCGAAAATGGCAAATGGCAAATGGCAAATGGCAAAAAATCCATCGACAGATTTTCGTGCTTGCATGGAGTGCGCCAGCACCGGCGTCTCCTCTCTGGGAACGAACCGCCAATCTCGCTAATCTACGCGAATCCTTGAAAGATTAGCGAGGATTCGCGTGATTCGCGGTTAGATCGAGTTGCGCGCGCTTTTGGGCGTGGAGGGCCAGGACGTCGGCCTGCACTTTTCGCAGGTAGTCGCCGCGCAGGGGAAAGCGGGTGAGGATCAGCGCGCCGAGCAGCATCGCGCAGCCGGGGATCAGTCCGACGAGCGCCTTGATGCCCCAGATGGCAGCGGCGGGTTGGTTCAGGAAAATCTGCCCCTGATTGGCCTCGCGCGTGACGAAGTCCGTCGCCTGAAGGATGAATGGCAGCAGCGCGAGCGCCACCGATTGCGCGGGTTTGGTCAGCAGCGCGTTGACGCCGAAGAAAGCGCCCTCGCGTCGCACACCGGAGCGCAATTCGTCCTCGTCAGCAACTTCGGCGAAGAGCACGTTGGTCAATGTTTGCGGCCCCGCCAGGCCGAATCCGGCGAGGACCAGACACACGGGAATCAACGCTGTCGGTACAACCATAATGGAGATTAGTGCGATCCCGGCGATCACCAACAGCGTTTGCTGCGCGCCGACAACGCCCAACCGGCGGCGCAGCGCCGCCGTCAGCGGCACGCCGATGATGAGCGGGATGAAGAGGCACGCGATGAGCAGGATCGAACTGGTTTGGAGCACATAGTCGGCGACGTAGAACAGCGCGCCCAGGAGCAGTGATTGCATCAGGATCGACATAAAGTTTTGCGCCACCAGGATGAGAAACGCGCGGCTGGTGAACGTGTACTTGATCGCCGGGCCCAATTTGAGCGGCTGGTCTACCTGGTGGAATTCCGGTCGCTCGCGCACTTTCAGCGTGGTGATGATGATCATCGCGGCGCTAAAGATGCCCACCACGATCATGGAGATTTGCAATGGCGCGAAGGAGGGCGACGTCCCCGCTTTCGGGCGGAAGAAATCCGGAATCACGAAGCCCAGAATCATCCCCAGCAGGCCAAACAGTGACGCCGAAATTTGCAATCCGTTGCGCTCGGCGTCCGACTCGCTTACTTCCGGCAGCAGCGCGGAGTAGACCAGGCCAATGATGGTGTAGGCGGTGTCGTAGAGCAGCATCGCGCCGAGCATCCAGGCGAAGAGCGTGCTCGATCCCGCGCCGCGCGGCGCGAACCACACCAAGATGAACGTCAACGCCAGGAAGGGAGCCGTGTAACGCATGTAGGGGATGCGCCGTCCCAGCCTCGACTTGGTGCTGTCGGTGATGTAGCCGAACAGCGGGTCGTTGATCGCGTTCCAAACCGCGTAGATCGCCGACGCGATGGCGATCCACCGCGCGCTCAGGCCCAGGTAATCCTGGTAGAAGATGGGCAGCAGCGCGCCATACGTCCCGGAGACGAAGGATGTCCCCAATGCCGCCACGCCCCAGATGACTTTGTAGCTCAGACTCAATTGCACGCCGCCGTGTTGCGTTTCTTCCCGTATCTGTTTTGTCACGTTAGCCTCCTATAAAATGGTCTACTTCAGCGCTTAAGGTGAATCACAATCCGCCGTCCCGCAGCGCCGGATTATGATCCAACGCAAGCGTTTTCGTGCTTGTTGGCGCGGAATCCCCGTATGGAGACTCCTGCGTGAAGACGCTCAACCCTGTTTGACGTATTGCAGCAAACCCTCACACTCATCGGTTAGTTTAGCGAGACAATCCTCTTCATAGTTCATCTCGTAGCCCCAACACGTGCTCAGGACGTGCAAAATAGGGTAATCACCAGCACGCATAAAAGCACGATGGTATAAACCAATAATTTATGCAGCACACTCGCCATACGGGTCTTGTCTACATCATCCTCGAAAACCGGCGACGCTATCATATTCGCACGATGTGTCATCATAATTTTCCTCACATTACTATGGAAAACGCAGCGGTATTCGCGAAGCTGTTCTTATGATGGGGTAAGTATAAGAGCGATGGAGAAAGTTGCAACTGTGGATTAACAAAAACCTGTCAGGTTTGGCAAACCTGACAGGTTTTATGATCGGAGGTCGTGAATCACACCTCAAACTTAAATCGCCACACGGCGATGGCGTAAAAAGCAATGCACATCGCTAGCAGGATACCGAGTGATGGCAAGACCTGGACCAGCGTCGCGTTTTCGGCCATCACGCTGTAGAAGGCATTGACGGCATGGCCCTGCGGGGTCAGGCTGGCAAGGATACCCCCGAAACCGCCCACGCGCGTTAGTGGGGCTTTTCCGCCGATAGCCCCACCGACCGCCGACATGACCATACCAACGATGATCCCGGCACTGGTGGCTTTGTTCGAAGACTTCGCCAGGGCAGCGATCAACATGCCAAGCGCGGTGGAGGTGAGTGCGACGACGAGGGTGACGGCCACCAACGCAAAGGGTGAGTCACCGAGCGGCATATCGAAGAAGATGCTGGCAGAAGCGAACATCACGACAACCTGCATACACGAGAGCAGGACGAAAGCCAGCATCTTGCCGATGATGACGGTACCCCGGGGGAGCGGTGCGGCGAGTAACCGCCGCAGCGTGCCCGATTCCCGTTCTTCCAACAGGGAACCCGCCGACCAACTGGCGTTGATAAAGATGAACATCACGGTAAAGCCGGGGAACAGATAAGCGAAGAAAGTCGGCAACCAACTGCCAGCCTCCGCGCCGCCCTCCAGATTCACGCTGTCAACGGCGATGGCAGGGGTGCGGCGCATCTCGTTGAGGGTGGTCATAATCACGCCCAACGTCTGCGCACCGACGGCCTCTTGTTCTACCGGATTCAGTTCCTTGAGAACACCCGATCCCTCCAACAGGCTGCGGATGCCGTACTGCACTTCGCCCCAGATCGTGACCTCGGCGACGACCTGGTTCATGATGCCGGTGACGATGCTGGCGCTCTGGGGTTCGCCAGGATCGACGACGACGTCAATGACGGTCGGTACATGGTTGCCGATGTTGCTGCTGAACTCAGCAGGGATGAGGATGGCGGCAGTGGCTTCGCCTTTGGCGACCTGTTCCTCCGCCGCGTCGGTCGTAGCATAAGTCGTCACTTCAAGTTCAGCAATCTCGCCGATGGCTTTGGCAACCTGGCTGCCGAAAGGGCCGCTGTCGGCGTTGACCAGGCCAACGCGGAGCAAAATGACTGTGGTGTCTTCCTGGGTCATCACATTGATCCCACCCATCAAAGAACTCAAGAGCAGGGGAAAGAGGAAGAACATCGCCAGTGCACCGCCGTCCTTGAGCATCAACTGGACTTCTTTCCAAAAAACCGAGAGTACGTAGTTTACGTTTTTCATTGTGCTTTCCCCCTTAATCGAAGTCAAAGCGCCACAGGCCAATAGCGAAGAAGACCACGGTGAATCCCAACAGCACCAGCAGGTCCAGGGTGACATCCGCCAAACCCAGGCCACGCACCATCAGGTTAGTGAGGGCATGATTGGCCCAATAGTGGGGCACGATCTTGGGCACCGGTCCCAGGAAACGTTCCAGGAGGAATAGCGGGACGAACGCGCCGCCCAACAGGCCCATCAACCACAGCAGCAAGCTGCTCAACCCGCCGATCTGGTTCGGCGTGCGCGCCAGGGCAGCAAGCAGGATGCCGAAAGCGCTGGAGCAGATCGAGAGCAGCACGGAGACAAGCACAACGGCGAGAGGACTTTTGCCCATCGTGATCGGCGTCAATCCTAACGCTTTCAGGCCAAAGATGCCGAAGGCGAAAATGACGACAAGTTGGACGAGGCCAGTAATGAAGTTGGGCAGCATTTTGCCGATGAGGAGCGCCGCTTTGCTCATCGGCGCAGCAAGCAAGCGACGGAAGGAACCAACCTCCTTTTCGTCGAAGATGGAGCGCGCGGTGTTCTGGGCAGTCATAAAGACGAAGAGAACAGCGACGCCGGGCACGGCCACATCGGCCAGAGTCAGACCCTCATTCTCTTCTCTTTCAGCTTCTTGCTCCGGAACCTTTTGCACCACATCCACCAGCGGCTGCAGCGATGCGCTCTTGAACTGGCTCGTCGCCTGGGCCTGCATACGTTCGACGGAGAAGGCTTCGGCCGCCTCCGGCGATCCTGCCTGCATCTGGCCCATCTGTTCCAGAGCCGCGAGGAGCTGGATCTGTAACGACAGATCGCGCGTCACACCTTCGATCACCAGCCGCACTGCTTCCGCTTTTGTGCGATCGGCATCTTGGTGGACGACGAAATGCAGAGCCGTCGGACGGCCCGCCTCCACGTCGGCGGAGAAGCCTTGCGGGATGGTGAGAACGAAGGGGACTGACGCTTCATCCAGCGCCGTCGCTGCATCAGTCTCGGTGTACGGCTCAACGCGCACGCCGCCGGCCTTGTCGATACCATCCAGTAGCGCCTGTGCCATCGCGCCGTTGTCGAGATTGACAGCGGGCAGCGAAGTGCGGCTATCCTTCTCCTGGCTCTGTCCAATGGATCCCAGCGCGCCGCTCATAACGACGACGAACAACAAGGGCAGTAGAACCAGGACGATGACCGACCCGCGATCTTTGAAAAATATCTGTAGGTCTTTGTAGGCAATACTTAGCGCTTTCATACGTCTACTCCCGCAGTTTTTTGCCGGTCAGATGCAGGAAAACACTCTCCAGGTTAGGTTCGAGGATCTTCAGCGACGTGAGTTGAAGATCGCGCTGGCTGAGGAAGTTGATCACGTTGATGATGGCTTCCTGGCTGTTTTCGGCCACGACTTTGACCACCGGCGTGGCAGTCAGTGGCTTGCCCTCTTTCTGCTCGATGCTCTCACCGGCAACGGGTGGCGGCGCGATCGGCTGCGGCATCAGCGTGGCCTCCTTGACCGCCGGGAGCGCCGACATCTGCGTGAGGAGGGTATCATCTACCTTAGGCACACCCACCTTGATGACGCCGCCGCCTAGCATCGCGATGAGGTTCTTGATGGTATCCAGCGCGATGATCTCACCCTGGTCTATAACCGCGGCACGATTGCAGAGCAGTTCCACCTCTTCCATATAGTGGCTGGTGTAGATGATGCTCATCCCGCGCTCGCGGTTGAGGCGCAACACGCTCTCGAAGATGTGATTGCGGCTCTGTGGGTCCACACCGACGGTTGGCTCGTCCAGAAAGAGGAGGCGTGGATTGTGGATGAGGCCGGCTGCAATGTTGACGCGGCGCTTCATCCCGCCGGAGTACTTCTCCACCGCCTCGTTGGCCCGGTCGGTGAGGGAGACAATGCGCAGCACATCCTCCACGCGCTCCTTCAGGTCCTTGCCACGCAGGCCGTAGATCTGCCCGAAGAAGTTGAGGTTGGCGCGCGCGCTGAGAGTGGGATAAAGGGCCAAATCCTGGGGCACCAGCCCATTGATCTTCTTCACCGCATCCAGATCGGTTCTGATATCGTAACCACCGATATGGGCCGTGCCGTCCGTGGGTTCGAGCACACCGGTCAGCATCGAGATCGTGGTGGTTTTCCCGGCGCCGTTGGGGCCGAGCAGACCGAAGACTTCACCTTCCTCGACGGAAAAGCTGACGCCTTTGACGGCCAAGTGGTCACCGAATTTCTTGATAAGATTGTCGACTTCCAAAATAGCAGGCATGGTAAATTCCTTTCAACCTTTCTTTGGCTCAAACAACTGATTTTTCTCGAACCACGGACGCAGAAGCATACTGGCGCCAACGATGATGAGCAGGATGGCGAAGATCGGCAGGTCTGCGCCGAAAAACTCCGCGATGCCGGTGAGCACGGCGAGAAGGCCAAGCACGACGGTGAATCCGCTCATGCGAATGCCGTTGGCGTAGCGTGCTGCGTTCAATCCCAACAGGATCACGCCGACGCCGACGGACCACACGCCCTGCGGGACCATTGCCTCCGGCACCAGGCCAGTACACCCAAGCATGATCAAAAACAGCGCCCAGCCGATCGTCTCTAGACGCTTGTTCAGCGCCTGCTTGTCCACGTCGTGGACATTCTCCGATGGAACTTCCTGCATAGCCATAGATTACCCCCTTCGAAAATTTGAAATTAGAGATTAAAGAATCGCGTAGAAACTTTTGCGCCTCTACACCAAATCCACATCCATCGCGGTAAGTTCCGCTTGTATCCCATCCCCCGTCTACCCCGTCTACTGTCTACCGTCTATCATCTCGACACTGTTGACCGACACAAGCGACAGACCCAGATCCCGCACTCGCGCCAGCAATCCGTACAGGGCAGCCTGGTCATCCACCTCGCCGGTGAGGATCGTCTCGTCGTCGGTTTGGGTGATCGTCAACCCAGCAAACCAATCGGACCAGTGGGGGGCGATATGCCCCTTGATGCGAATTTCGACATTCAACATTGAATTTCTCCTTTATCAGAATACCAGTTTCCGATCACGCCTGCTTCTGTTGGCGCTTCTTGAGCATCCCAGGAAAGATCATAAAGAAGATGTACCCGGCCAGGCTGATCCACCCCATCCAATCGCCCAGGTGGGTGTAGAGCGTGCCGGATTCCACCACCGGCACATCCGCGACCAGGGCGAACGCTTCCCCGTCCGGCGCACCGCTCTTCAGCTTCAGGACGCGTCCATAGGGATCAATGATGGTCGAGGAGAAGGCGCTGTCGGCTTTGATCGTCGAGATACGGTTCTCCACCGACCGGAAGACCATCTGGATGTAGAAGATGCGCGCGAAGCCGGGGATGTAGGCCTCGAACGTGGGCACCGCGAGCAACCGGGCGCCCTTGCGGGTTAGAATGCGTGCAGGTTCGGTGAAG
>JAKJAB010000370.1:0-333 GCA_022707725.1 Chloroflexota bacterium
GCAAAACCCCGGACCTGGTCCAGCAAGAGATTTATGGCCTGCTGCTCGCCCACTTCGTCGTGCGGGCGGTGCTCCACGAGGCCGCGCTGCCGATCGGGGAGGATCCCGACCGGCTCTCCTTCACCCATGCGGTGCAGGTGTTGCGCCGCCGGCTCCCCCAGGTGGCCGGCGTTTTTTCCCCCTCGGCGTCTGCGGATCTGGTATCAGCAGGTGCTCGATGAAATCCGGGAGGAACGGGTCGTCTCCAGCCGGGGCCTCCACCGCCCGCGCGGGGTCCGGCGTCACTGGACCCGGTATCCCATCCGTCCGCGGGGCTGTGGCCCCCCGACCGCG
>JAKJAB010000370.1:343-3940 GCA_022707725.1 Chloroflexota bacterium
GATCCTGCCGCCGCGCGCCGCTCCACCAGGCACCGCTCCCCCGAACAGCAAGCGGCAGCAGAAGGAGTGCGGGAAGGCATAAAGCAACAGTATTGGGACGGCAGTATAGCACATATTAGTTTGCTTGTCAAGGGGATGGGCGCTACTGTGCGGGGCAGGTGGCGCTGACGAACGGGGTGGTTTGGAAACCTGAGCATTCGCACCTTTATGTCTGTAGTACGCACTGACCTTGGCGTGTATTGGGGCACTGATGTTTCGGGAGTTGTATATGTTATAATCTCCCCTCATTCGAGTTCGCCTCTGCCGCTTTATTCACACCATAGACCACGTCACCGATGCTGCGCTGACCAACAATCCCATTGCCAGTACGTATGGCTTTTCCACCATCGTCCTTTCCATCCGGCCCACGGCTGTAGAGTGTATAGCCGGTGCCGTTGCGCGTGTAACAGATGGTGTCTTTGAAGGTGAATGCATCGGTGGGGAGCGTTGTCAGCCAACCGTCGGTTACAAGCGACCGCAGCGTGGCGGGGTAGGCGCCATGCACTTTACGATAGCCTTCAAGGGTGACGGTAAGCAGCAAGGCGTCTTCTTTGAATGTTTGCAGCGCCCACGCGATCCGGTCTTTCTCGGGCTCATCCCAGCCAAAAATGGCATAGTTGAAAGGATCCGGCGGCGGGGCAGGAAACGATACCGGGGTGCTGCCTGGTTGCCTGGCTGCCGCGATGCAGGCGGAGAGATAGCGGTCTGCAAGCGCGGGTACCTGGGCATTCGGGATGGTATAGGCGAAGAACACCCCCAGTACCACGCCGCGATCTTGCGTGGGGCTGGGATGCACAAATGAAGTGGCCAGCCTCCAGCGCTTCGTCGTCCATTCTGGCGGAATACCACCACGGAAATTCGCGGTTATATAGTTTAAGTAGTAGGCGCGAAAGTGCTCCAGTGCCTCAGCATAGCTCTGGCGCGTGTGGATAAAGTCAGCCAGACGCGCGGCCACACCGCGAGCCTCGGTTACAGACAGGCGGAGAGCCAGTGCGCGTAATGCTTCCATGCCACTTTCACTCCCACTCAACCTACTTCGTAGTGATATTTGCCTATTAAACTGTATGAAATCAATCAATGCTTCAGCGGCGAGGGATGGGTCATCCCCATTCATGCAGTATACTGCCCGGATTAACAACAACCGCTGGCACTTCCAGCGCCACAGCCCATAGTTGCGGGTACGTTCACAGAAGTGCTGATACGTTTCGTTGGTTACCGTCGGAATGGTGTATTGATGTGTTAAGCCAACCTGGATGAGCCGCAACGCCTCTGTGTTTTGTTGCAGCAAGGCGGTTAGTTCCTCGCGCGGAACAGGCGGAGGCGTTTTCGCCAAATTGGACGATACTCTCGAATGACGTGTGAGAGTGTGCCGGAACAAATCGGCATGTATTTCATTCAGTTTCTCATAACCACTGATGCTGTCAACGGCACGGTGGTAGTCATCAAGCGCGTTGGGTGAGGGTGTTGCCGGCACACGGTAGGTGTAGTGCGGTGGGCGATTCAGATACCAGAGCCACAGCGTAAAGACGCCGTATACGACGGCAGCGAACCAGACCAACCATGCGAGGCGACGCAATCCTTTGTGACGGATACCGGCCCAATTCCATGCCATTGGTACGCTTCCCGTGTGCATGATAGTTAAGATATTTTTGGTAAACAGGTTACCAATTAAACCTTATGTCAGTATGCGGAATGCACCTTTTCGAGGTGGTAACTTAACCTGTATGCGAACGCCACTCCGCTCTCGCTGCGTGGCTCACTACGAACGGGGTGGTTTGGTGGCCGGGCGGCAGCGGCGATGAGCATTCCTGTTACCGTCTCCATAGCCACATCCACGGATGTCGTTTTATGTTGTAGGAAAAGGCGGGATGCTGGTATACGAAGACATCCCCCTCATTTATGGATATCACAACCAGCGGATTGCATTACTGCGCGTCATGCCGACAAAAAAAGTCGGGAGATATTCTAATGATCAAGTACGATATCGCTGAACAAGGTCCAATGGTGACAGGTTGGACAATACGGATTGCATCGAGTCGGTGATTCCAACGTAATGTGTTCTTCGTTGGCAATAGTCTGCCACATCTGGGTTGTAAAGTCGGGATCGGCTACTGCTGTCACTACTCCTTTTGCACAAGCTGCGATCCACCAGCCAGCATCATGATCGAAGGGGGCGGCGAAACCGTAGGCGTTGTAGGTGACTTTGGCGACATTCTCCGCAAGAAGACAGAGATGCTGAAAGAGCTGATCGCCGCGTTCGGATAGAAGGGTGACTCGTCGGACATTGTCAAAGACGAAGTGCGCTTTCTTGGTTGTCGGACCATCTATGCGTTCCCACTCCTGTGGAAATCGAGCAAAGGTGATGACAGCGCCGATTTCCGGAACAGGGGAGATCAATTCATATGCAAGCAGCAGAATGTTTGCGGCCCAGACAGGGCGTGATTTCCGAGCTATCCGCTCATACAGCACTTTGCCAGCCTCGGTCTCCATCCCTGCATCCCAGAGCGCCCAAGCTGGTGCAATTATTCTACTCTTGTCAACATGCTCCATAGATTGCCACCACGTAACGGGTTCATTGTATTCCAACGAGTAACATGGAGGCAATGCATGCCTCATAAATGAGCACGAATCACCCCTCAATTAAGATCAACCGACATCCGTTACTTGGGGTACGGTTCACCCCTCCAAAAACACCCGCGCCGGCGCCCCGTCCGCCCCTTGCAGTTTCAGGGGCGCGCAGATGAGGGTGTAGTCGCCGGGGGGGACGTTAGCGAGCGCAAGGCCTTCCAGGATGATGATGTCGGCGGCGAGGAGGGTGGTGTGCACCTCGCCGGCGGCGGGTTTGGCTTCGATGGAGAGGCTGTCTATGCCGATGAGCCTGACGCCCAGGTCGCGCAGCAGGCGGGCGGCGGTGGGGTCGAGGCCGACGAAATTCTCGGGGAAGACGCGCGGGGCGCGGCGCCAGTGGTCGGAGTTGCGGGTGCGCAGCAGCAGGCGGGTGACGCCGGCGAGGTCATGGGCGGCGAGCGTTTCCGCCGTCACCCGCTCGGTGTCGGGCAGGTGCAGCAGGCGGCAGGGGCCGATGAGGATGTCGGGATCGAGGGCGTCCACCGTGCCCGGCCCGGCGGAAAAATGGCGCGGGGCGTCCACGTGGGTGCCGGCGTGGCTGCCCAGGCACCAGCGAGAGACCTTCACCGTGCCGAAGTCGAGGTACTCGACGGCGACGGGCGGATCGCCCGGCCACACGGCCATCTCCGGCGAAATGGGAAGGGTCACGTCATAGCGCATGGGTGCATTGTAAACCTCGGCGCTCGCGCTGTAAAGGGGGCGGCCCGGCAGACACGCGCGGGGAAATCGGCTATACTATCGCGGTTTTTATACGAGAAGGATCCCTCACCCCCTGCCCCCTCTCCCAGAGGGTGAGGGGGAAATAGCAACAATGGCCGCTGTGTATCTTCAACTGCAAAATGTCTGCAAGGCGTTCGGCGAGGATGAGATTCTCGTTGACGTGTCGCTGCAGGTGCGCGAAGGGCAGTGTTTCGGGCTGATCGGGCCGAA
>JAKJAB010000371.1 GCA_022707725.1 Chloroflexota bacterium
TAAGTTGAGCATACGCTCGCACCGTCGTCCCCCCCATACCCCCGGTCGGAAAGCATACAGCCGCAGTAGAACGCGCTGCGACAGGCTTGCCTGTCCTCTGGCAGTTTCCTGCCTGTCGCAGCACGCGGGCTGGCGGCAAGGCGCGCTCCCACAGGGCAGCGCCCGTTTTAGCGTGGGTACGTGGGCCAGCCATTCTTTCATCCCATACCGGACAACCGGCTTAAACAGCCGGGATACTCACCTTAACTTCAGCGCCAGCAGCAGCAGAGTCAATCAAGCCCTGGATGATGACGTTGGTGAGCAGCATTTCCTCCGGCGGGATGGGTGAGGGCTTACCAGCGCGGATGGCCTCGGCAAAGCCCAGGTTCTCCAGGCGGAACAGCTCAATATCTTGCACTCCCGAAACCTGCGGAGTCATATCTGATAACATTCCGAACTCGTGGCGGTAGACAGTAAGCGGGTTCATTTTCAATCCGCCCTTGGTCCCCAACAGGATGTTTCCGCCGAGCGAGTCCATATGCATAATCCACGAGGTCTTGAAGATCATCAACGCGTCGTTCTCGAAGCGCACGGCAGCGACGCCAAAGTCTTCGACCTCCAAATCTTCCGGAACCCACTGCCAACAGCCAGCGACCGGTTTGCAGTGTTGCGTGCCCAGGATATTGTTGGCGATTCCGGAGACAGAGACCGGTTTGGGATGCCCCATCAGGTGTAACACCTCGTCGAGAGCATAGACGCCGATGTCGGCGACTGTGCCGATGCCGGCAGTGTCTTTGCGGATAAAGCTGCCGCCGGGAATGCCGCAGCGCCGCGCGGCGACGGCTTCGGCATAGTAGATGTCGCCCAGCGCACCAGAGTCCACGATAGCCTTGGCAGCCTGACGGTGCGGGCTGTAGCGCGTCTTGAGCGCGACCATCAGGATTTTGCCGGTCTCGTGCGCAGCTTTGGTCATAGCCGCAGCGTCGTCCAGCGTGGCCGCCATCGGCTTTTCGACCAAGACGTGCTTGCCCGCATGGAGCGCATCCACGGTGGGCGCACAGTGCGCCTGGTTGTACGTGGTGATGTTGACGGCTTCCACGTCGGGCATCTCCAAAATCTTGCGGTAATCCTCAAAGACGTTGGGAATGCCAAAGCGGTTCGCCGTCGCTTCGGCGCGCTCTTTGGCGATATCGGCCACTGCTACGACCTGAATTTCCTCCACGCCCGCGAGGGCGCGCATGTGCGCTTGGGCGATACCGCCTGCGCCGATCAAGCCCATTTTCAAGGGTTTCATAACTTTAGACCTCCTGTCCACGAAAAGTTGGTTGAAAATTACGAGGTTCTTCAGCGTATTCACCGCGTCGGTTTATCCTGGTGCAAAAAACAGGCCGTGTAATGCTGTTCCTCGATCAAATAGTCTGGGGGACGCTGCTGCGAACATATCGGCATCGCATACGGGCAACGGGCAACGTAAACGCATTTGTTCGTTTCATGGGTTAGTGGGCGCTCGGTAATCTTGGCATTGGCTCTAGTGTCCCAACGTTGCGTCGGATCAGGCGAAGGAATGGCTGCCAGAAGTTGTTGCGTGTAAGGATGCGAGGGGTTGTTCAGCAACTGCTCGATATCCCCTGATTCGACGACGCGCCCGAAACACAGCACCAGCATCGGGCCGCCCATATAGTAGGCCGTTGCCAGGTCGTGCGTAATCATCAGCGAAGAAATATGATATTTGTCACGGAAATCCAACAGGGTATTCAAAAACAACATACGTACAGCAGCGTCAATCATCGAAACCGGTTCGTCAGCGACGATGATCTTAGGGTGCAGCAGCAGGGTGCGCGCCAGCATCACACGTTGACACTGACCCCCGCTGAGTTGGTGGGGATACCGGCCGATGACATCGTCAGGGCGAAGATCGACGGCCTTCAGCGCTTCCGCCTTGAGCGAAAATGCCTCGTCCTTCGAAGCCGCCAGTTTGAAGTTTTTGATCGTTATGTCCAAAGCCCGATCGACACGGTAAAAGGGATTGTAGATGCTAAAAGGGTCTTGGAAGATCGGCTGCACATTGCGGCGGAAGTCCCACCATTCATCTTTTGACAACTCCGATATCCGTTTGCCACGGTAGAGAACCTCGCCTCGTGTTGGCGAGGTCAGCCCCAGCATAAGTCGCGCCAACGTCGTCTTTCCACTGCCGCTCTCACCCACCAAAGACACAATCCGCGCCGGTTTTTCGTATAAGGCCAACGAGACCTGATCCACAGCCGCGATATACTCACGTTCGAAGCCCGGCGTGGGGATAGTGAAAATCTTCGACACATTGCGAACATCGAGAACCGTCGTATTGTCTTGTGGATTGGTCATTTTCTCAACTCCTCAAAAGCGGGCGTCGTGTCGGATATGGGTGTGGGATACAGGTGACAGGCCACCAGCCGCCCCGGAGCAACTTCCAGCATCGGGGGCTGTTTCTCGCGGCAAACGTCCATCACCCTGGGGCAACGTGGGTGAAACCGACAACCCGGCGGCCAGTTCAAAGGGCTGGGCGCGTTACCAGGAATCCCCACCATACGGGAGCGCCCCCCCCCGACAGCCGGGATGGAGGAAATCAGCCCTTGGGTGTAGGGGTGCAGCGGTTCTTTAAAGGTCTCAACAATCGGCGAGACCTCAACCAGCATTCCAGAATACATAATCCCCATTCGGTCCGCCATCTCGGCATGTACGGCCATATCGTGGGTTACGTAGATGAGTGTCAGCTCCATGCTCTTGGCGATTTCTCTCAATTCTTGCAAGATGACCTGTTGTACGTTGACGTCCAACGCCGTCGTTGGCTCGTCCGCGATGATAAGCCCGGGCTTCAGTGAAACGGCAGCGGCAATGGTCACGCGTTGCTTCATACCGCCGCTCAGTTCGTGCGGGTACATCCGCGCGACGGCAGGCTCCAACCCCACCATTTCCAGGCACTCGAACATCCGGGCGCGCGCCTGCTCTTTGGACATATTGCTGTGCTCATAGATCGCATCCAGGATCTGTTTCTCAATCCGCGTTACAGGACTCAGCACGTTCATAGCGCCCTGGGGAATATACGCAAGGTGCCGCCAACGCATACGGCGTATCTCCCGCGCGGGCATGGTCAGCAGATCGCTTCCCACAGAGGTGGAGTCAGAGGTACGACGGTAGTAGATCGCCTCACCGCTCTCGACGTAGCCCGGCAGCCTGGTCAAGCCCAGGATACCTCGCGCCATAGTTGTTTTACCGCACCCCGACTCGCCAGCCAAACCAAAAACCTCGTTGCGTTGGATGGTCAGGTCCACACCATCCACGGCTTTAGCATTTCCGCGCGTGGTGCGGTACCAGATGCGCAGGTCCTTGATCTCCATCAATGTTTGTGAGTCGCCAGTGGTCTGGAGCGTTTCACCGGCCCCCTGGCGCTTTGTTTGTGTCATTGCTTGTGCATTCATGATCATTTCTCCGTGGTCACTTTCTGCAAACGTGGGTTGAGATACTCCTCCATACCACGGTTAATCATTGTGATCGCCATGAAGATCAGGACCAAGGCGCTCACGGGGATCAACAAAACTTCCAATCGTCCCATACTGTAAACGCCCCAACCATTGGCGAAGTTGATCATCAATCCAAGCGTGATGATGTTGGATGGCCCAAGCCCAATGGCCTCAATACCGACCTCAGCCACCATTGCGCCCACAACGCTGAAAGCGAAACCCATCAGCAGATAAGGGGTCAGATTGGGCAAGATCTCGGTGAAGATGATCGCCCAGTCGCCCTGGCCAGAAACCTTGGCCAACTCCACATAGGGACGCTCCTTCATCGTCACCACCTGTGCGCGAATCGTCCGAGCGGAGTAAGCCCAGCTGAAAAGCGCAAGGATTGCAGCCATCGAAGCCACTCCCAATTCCGGCGTGACCATCGC
>JAKJAB010000372.1 GCA_022707725.1 Chloroflexota bacterium
CGTGGACCAGCGGAATGCTGGCGCGCGTGTCGCATCGGTTGTCACCAGGTGCTATTGACACCGTCACAGCGGTATCTCCAGGGCGCGCTACTCCACGACCCGGCCTGGTACACGGTCGGCAGCTTTGACGGCGCCAATGTCACACTGGATAAAGACGCCATCGTGGCGCAGCTTGATCGGCCGCGCAATACGCCCTTAACGTATTGTCCCTATTTCGCACGGGAAGCCGTCACCAATGCCATTAGGTCGTTGCCCGACCAATTGCCCGCGGTTTCTCCTGAATACCGTCTCCTGTTCCACCGCGATGATGGTCGCCCAGCCTGGGTCTGGCCGCAGGATGTCCCGTTGCCGCCGCGGTTGATGGCCCGCGCACAGGCACAACCGGGCGAAGAGAGCCATCGTGCCGTGATGCTGGCACCGCATCAGCCGCCGGTACGTCAAACTCCGCTGACCCGGTATACGGATGTCTGCGGCCAGCAGGCTGCCGTGGAGGCGGTACGGGAATTGATCGAGCTTCCCCTGAAATACAGCCACCTTTTTGCCGCGGTGGGCGCCACGGCTCACCCGACCGGTGTGATCCTGGCCGGCCCACCTGGCACCGGCAAAACCCTTCTCGCCCGGGCGATTGCCGGCGAATGTGGCGCCCATTGCGAAGTAATCGCCGGACCGGAGATTCTCTCGCACTGGGTAGGCGGGAGTGAACAAGCGCTCCGGGATATATTCACCCGTGCGCAACAGGCAGCGCCATCCATCATCGTGTTCGATGAATTCGATAGCATCGCGCCGGCCCGGGCGTTAGCGGATGCGCAGCATCAACAAGCCTTGGTTGCGCAACTGCTGACACTCCTCGATGGGATCGAAACACGACGAGGGGTGTATCTTGTTGCCACCACCAATCGGCCGGAAGCGCTGGACCCGGCCGTGCGCCGTCCAGGGCGGTTTGACCGCATTGTCTGGATGCGGGCGCCCAACCTTGCAGGACGCATAGCGATCTTGCAGCACCATTTGCGCCCCTTACGGCTTGCGCCCGCCCTGCATGATCGGGATGTATTCGTGCGTGACATGGCCCGGCGGACGCGCGGCGCATCCGGCGCCGATCTGGCCTATCTCTGCCAGCATGCGGTGCGCTGCTGCATCCGCGAGGCGGTTAGTGCCGGACAGGCGCCTGACGAAATGAGGCTCACCACCGAACATTTTGATCTGGCGCTGATACGACCGACTCGGCGTCGAACGCGGCAGCCGATTCATCCAGCGCCGTGAATTCGATGATTTTTTGAAACCCTCGCAGGTGATCCGGGAAATGTGCGAGGAGATAGCGCAAGACGCGGGGATTATCCAGCAACCGATTGAGATACCCGCGGATTTGCGTGAGCTTGGTGAAACTGTCACCGTACGTCGACCCATGCTGGGCAATCTGACGGTGCAGCGTCTCCAACTCCCGTTCCAAGCCAGCCAGGTCCCCCGGATCAATGGTCGCTTTCAACTTCTCAGCTTTTGACAGCACGCGCTGTTCGGCAGGGGTCGCCGCAATCAAGGCGCGCACGAAGTTGATGGTATAATTACCCAGCGCATTCATCTTCCCGGCAATGTAGGTTTGCCGTGCCGCATTCACTTTCCGTAATAAGCGGAGCGCAGGTTCGCTGATGTCTTTTTCTGCGAGCGCGTGCACCGCCTCAGCGCAGATGCCATCCAATAGACTGCGTTTTTCCCGAATCTTCTGCACATCCACATGCAGCATATGCGCGATGCGTGCCTCGGGTACCCCCCGAGTGATGGCATGGAGAATCATATGATGCTCTTGAATCGGCGAGATGGGACTGACGGTGAAATCCCCGGTGAAATTCTCCGGGTTCTGCGTGAGTAAGCATAACGCCTCCTGCTGATTCATCGTTTTCAGCGCTGCCAGTCGTAAATGCCCATCAATCAGCATGTATTGCTGCGGCTTGCGATCTGGGATTGGCCAGACCAGCAAGGGCTCAATCAGACCAATCTCCCGCATCGACGTGCGAATCGGCGGATATTTACGACAAGCCAGCGATTGCTCCTCCTTGGGGCGTGAGGGGAGGATCGCCTCGATGGGGATCATATCAAGCGTAGGAAACGTCGGGGCTTTCATGGTGTTCCTCCTTCGCTAGAATCACATCGGACCGTATGGGTGCTGCGTGGGGCATATCTTGACCGAGATAGCTGACGACGGTGGCTGGAATCTGATGCAACCCTTCGTTCCGCAACAACGCGACAAAATCTTCGTGCTGCAGAACAGCGCGTAGGCTATGGTGACACAGCGCCAGGTATTTTTCACACAATTCTACACGGCGGATGGCCTGTGCTTCTTGTTCGGTGGCTTTGCGGATGATCTCAACGACACTATCGCGCGTCACCCGATTCCGCTTGCGGCCGCCGATGATATTTTTCGGGCCGAACGCGCGCCGGAGATCGGCCACGCGTAACGCGCGTTGGAGATCTCGTTTACCCAACAATCCCTCTTCGTACGCCTGGGCCAAGGCGAGTTGTACCTCCTGGTCGGGTTGCCGTGCAATCAACATCGCGGCGGTGAGACTGATGCGTTGCTGCTCGACGCGACAAATCAGCCGTTCTTCTCCATGATCCAAGAGGTAGAGCATGTCCGAGACATAGGTGCGGGTGAGTTGCACTTTTTTCGCAATCTGCGCGCTGGTCGCGCCACCATCGCGCATGGCGCCGAGTCGGCGAATGAGTTCCATGGAGGGTACCGTGCGACGGGCCATATTTTCGATGAGGCTGATCAGGATCACATCTTCGTCCGTAAGGTCTCGGACAAAGGCGGGGATCAAGTCATAGCCAAGTGCATGGCACGCTTCCAAGCGGCCTTGTCCACAGGCTAATTCGTACCCCGGTCCATCGGCAGCTTGGCGCACGGTGACGGGCTTTTTCAAGCCTTGCGTTTCAATATCATGCATGAGCCGCTTAAGTTTCCATCGCGGTCGGGCACGGGGATTGATCACCCGTACCTCCGCAATCGGAATGAGGGTGATGTCGCTGGGGGCGTAGAGTTGATCTGCGTTGTCAATCATCATGGTTCCTTTCTCATAACGCGACGGAGTAGGGTGGCGGCATGCTGTACCAATCTCGTTTTGGTAGTAAACGAAATCGATGGAGGGCCGACAGAGACGCTGGCGCAGCCACAGCAATGTGCACGCACAGACATCCGTTCGAGATCGTCGTCGGACCAATCGTATACATACGCTGGAATGTTGGCCAGACCTAAGGTACGAAACGCCGTGACGCGACGCTCCCCGGCGAGGAGTTGATACCCATCGCCATCCGGAGCGGGTCTGACGGCGATGGGCTTTTTCAACCCATGCAAGGCGATGTGCTCCGTGAGTCGCGCCTGGTGTCTCGCTGATGGGCGCACACGCTCCTGGTATCGCCCATGAATCGTGTCAATCGGAATCATCTGAATCGTCATGTCCACGGGAAGAAGGGGCATTGTTCATCCTTTCACAAGGTCATCCGCCGTGCCAGCGCCAACACCGGTTCGACGGTATCGCTTCGGTAGCAATCCAAATAGAACGGATTGTAGCGCGCCACGCGCAGACGTTCCGCGGTGATATCCAGCGACGGCAAGACATAGTAGTCCCGTTGTCGGGCTCCATGCGAATGCCGATATGAAAGTCCGGTGCGCCGGCGGTATCGAGCCGAATGATCCAGCGCAGTCGGCCGGCTGCCGTCGCATCGCAGCGAGCCATCACCAGTGCGAGGGTCAGTTCATCGTTGAGGAGCAGGCAGTGCGTCTGGCTGTTGATGTCGACTGTCGCCCCGGTGTCGCGCAACTGAGTAATCAAGTCATCACGAAACTGGGGATACAATTGGCGAAGCTGTTTATTGATGATGATATGGCGGCA
>JAKJAB010000373.1 GCA_022707725.1 Chloroflexota bacterium
TCAACTTGCCCGGTGGTGAGTCTGAAAATGCTGACCAACACACTGTCAAACTCGCCAACACAAGCTAGAACCGAGTCCTCGATTTCCTATTCCCCCCTGCCGCTTTTGTAGTACAATGCTACGAGTTTGTGAATACACCGTACGGTACCAAAGAGGAGTCACATGTTATATCAGAACGTCTGTATCGAAGGGATGGGATACGTCATCCCTCCCCATATTGTCACCAGCGCCTGGCTGGAGGAACAAATCGCGCCCGTGTACAAGGCGCTGCGCATCCCGTTTGGGTATCTCGAACGGCTCACCGGCATCAAGGAACGCCGCTGGTGGGACGACGGCATTCTGGTTTCGGACGCTGCGGCCCTGGCTGCCGAGCGCGCGATTGCCAACGCCGGCATCGACCGCCGCGAAATCCAATGCCTGATCAACGCTTCCGTCTGCCGCGATTACATCGAACCGGCAACGGCGACCATCGTTCACCATAAAGTGGGATTGAATGACGCGGCGATGAGCTTCGACATCGTCAATGCCTGCCTGGGGTTTCTCAATGGGATGATGACGATTGCCAATATGATCGAACTGGGCCAGATCGACACCGGCATTGTGGTGGCCGCCGAAGACCCCAAAGAGGGGCAACTGGCGACCATCGACTATATGCTCAACCACCCGCCGTCGAAAGAGACCATCCGCGACAACATGGCCTCGTTGACGCTCGGCGCAGCGTCGGTGGCGATGATCCTGCGCCGCAAATCGAAGTCCAAGACCGGCAAACAGATACTAGGCGGCGCGGCCTACAGCAACACCGAACACAACCAACTGTGCGTCGCGCAACGCACGTGGATGCGCACCAATTCTAGCTTGCTACTGAGCGAAGGCACGAAGGTCGTTGCCCAGGCCTGGCGCGCTTTCCAGGAGGAGACCGGCTGGCGGAACGGCGCGGTCAACAAGATGTTTACGCACCAGGTCAGCGAACCGCAGCGCAAAATCGGGCTGAAGGCAATCGGCGTCCCGCTGGGCATCGACCATCCCACCCTGCACTACCTGGGGAACACCGCCTCGGTCGCCGCGCCGATTTCGATGGCGATTGGCGTCGATAACGGCGTCGTCGATGAGGGCGACAAGGTCGTGCTCTTCGGCGTGGGCAGCGGCATCAACAGCATCGTGCTGGGGATTCAGTGGTAGCGGAAAGAGGAAGGGTGCAAGGGGCAGGGGGCAAGGGGCAGGGTGCAAGGGGCAGGATTAGAGAATCAGCGAATGAAGAATCAGCGAATTGAGAATCGGCGAATGAAGAATGAGCGAATCGAGAATCGGCGAGTTGAGAAGCAGCGGATGAAGAATGAGCGATAGTTCACAATCACCCAATCTCCAATCACCCAGTCTCCAATCAGCCAATCTTCAATCGCTGTATCCGTTTGCGTCGCATTGGGCGGACGTGGGCGGGGTGAAGATGCACTACCTCGACGAGGGGCCAACATCTTCGCTTTCGGCGGATCACACGCCGTCGCCTGTGGTGATGGTGCATGGCAATCCGACGTGGTCGTTCTACTACCGCACGCTCATCCCGGAGATTGCCCGGACGCGCCGGGTCGTCGTCCCCGACCACGTGGGCTGCGGCCTTTCCGATAAGCCACAGGCGTACCCGTACACGCTCGAACAACATATCCGCAACCTGGAATCGCTGATTGCCCACCTGGAACTGCGCAATCTCACGCTGGCCTTGCACGATTGGGGCGGCGCGATTGGTATGGGCTATGCCACGCGCCATCCAGAAAACGTCGCGCGGTTCGTCATCTTTAACACGTCCGCGTTCTACATGCCCGCCGTGCCCTGGGTGCTCAAGCTGGCCCGCAGCCCGGTCGTCGGGGAGACGCTGCTGCGCGGGCTGAACGCTTTCGCGGGCCTGGCGGTCTACCTGGCGATGGTCAACCGCAAGCGGATGACGCCGCAGGTGCGCGCGGGCTATCTCGCGCCGTACAACACCTGGCGGAACCGCATCGCTATCTACCGCTTCGTGCAGGACATCCCCGTGAACGCCGGCCACCCCACCCGCGCTGTCGTCGATGCTATCGACGCGAAGCTGCACCTGTTCCGCGACCACCCGATGCTCATCCTCTGGGGCGCGCAGGACTTCGTCTTCACCGTCAAGGACTTCCTCGCCGGGTGGCGCGCGCGCTTCCCCCACGCCGACGTCCACGTCCTGGAAAAGGCCGGGCACTACGTCGTCGAAGACGCCTACGAGCGTATTTTGCCGTTGATGGCGGAGTTTTTGGGAGAGCAGTAGACAGTAGACGGTAGACAGTAGACGGGGAAGAGAGGAGAAGAGGGTATGGGGAAAGCGGAGAGGTTTCAGGATTTGGAGGTGTGGCAGTGTGCGCACAAGCTGGTTTTGGAGGTCTATCGTGTCTGCCGCATGTTTCCAGACGAAGAGCGTTACGGTCTGACCTCGCAGTTACAACGGGCGGCGGTATCTGTGCCAGCCAATATCGCGGAAGGATTCAAACGGTTGGGAAAAGGCGATAAGGTCAGGTTTTACAACATCGCCGAAACGTCATTGGAAGAGGTCAAATATTATTTCATCCTGGCAAAAGACCTCGGCTATCTTGACAACAACCAACAGCTTTTAGATGACGCTGAAACCATCAGCCGGATGCTCTTCCGTCTCATCCAGTCCGTCAATCAACGACAGTAGTCCCCCTCTCCCCCTGTCCCCCTCCCGTCTACCGTCTACTGTCTACCGTCTACTGTCTACCGTCTACCGTCTACTGAACTCAAGGAGGTTTCTATGCCAGAACTCTACAACGTGGCCGCCGCGTTGGCGGAGATGGCGGCGCGCAACCCTTACCAGCCTGGCATCATCTTCCCGGCCGGGCAAGACAGCAGCGGGCGCGCGAAAGCGGTGCAGCTAAGCTTTGCCCAGCTCAACGCCGAGTGCGACCGCTACGCCCACGGCCTGTCGGAATTCGGCGTGGGCATGGGCGACCGGGCGCTGCTGATGGTGCGGCCCGGCGTCGAGCTGATTGCCGTGGTTTTTGCGCTGCTGCGCACCGGCGCGGTCCCGGTGCTCATCGATCCCGGCATGGGACGGCGGGCGCTTCTGCAATGCATCGCCGAGGCCGAACCGGCCGTGTTGATCGGCGTTCCGCTCGCCCACGCGCTGCGGCGACTCTTCCCCAAGCCGTTTGCCGCCGTCCGGCGCAACGCCGTGGTGGGGCGCGCCCACGCCATCAACCGGGCGCTGGCAGACGTCACGCTCGAACAATTGCGCTCGCCCCGCACCGACCCCTTCCCCGCCGCGCCTACGACGGGCGAGAGCGAGGCGGCGGTGGCCTTTACGTCGGGCAGCACCGGCATCCCCAAAGGTGTGATTTACCTGCACGGGATGTTCAAGGCGCAGATTGCTATGCTGCGGGACGCGATCGGCATCCAGCCCGGCGAGGTGGATCTGGCGCTGCTCTACATCTTCGCGCTGTTCAACCCGGCGTTGGGCGTCACCACCGTCATCCCGGATATGGACCCCACCAAATCCGCCTCAATCGACCCGGCGCGCGTCGTCGAAGCGATCCAGACCTACGGCGTGACCAACGCTTTCGGCTCGCCCACGGTCTGGAAGCGCGTGGCGCCGTACTGCGTGGAACGCGGCATCCGCTTGCCCTCGCTCAAGCGCGTGCTGATGGCAGGCGCCCCTGTGCCCCCCGCGCTGATCGAGACGATGCTCACGCGCGTCCTCGCCCCCGACGCGGACGTGAACACGCCTTTCGGCGCGACGGAGGCTATGCCGCTCACGTATATGAGCGGACGCGAAATCGTCGCCGAGACCGCCGCCCTGAGCGAGCAGGGCCAGGGGATGTGCGTAGGCCGTCCCCTGCACGGAATCGACGCGCGCATC
>JAKJAB010000374.1 GCA_022707725.1 Chloroflexota bacterium
TGAGTTCACGATGAAGGACAGTTACAGCCTCGACGTCGACGCCGATGGATTGGACAAGCAGTATCGCGCGCACTACCAGGCATACTTCGACATTTTCCGTCGCTGCGGCCTGGACGCGATTGCTGTGGGATCGGACACAGGAATGATGGGCGGCACACTGGCGCACGAGTACATGGCGCTCACGCCCATCGGCGAGGACACACTGATGCTGTGCGAAGGCTGTGGTTACGCCGCCAATCGTCAGGTCGCTCGCTTCCAGAAGCCACCCGCTGCGGACGAAGCCCCCTGCCCTATCGAGAAAGTCGCCACTCCCGACGTCACCACCATCGCCGATCTCGCCGCCTTCCTGGACATCCCCGCTGCCAAAACGGCAAAAGCGGTTTTTATGATGGCGGAGCTGGCGAATCAGCGAATCAGCGAATCAGCAAATGAGCGAATCAAAGAATCAACGAATGAGCGAATGGGCGAATCACGCAACGCACAATCTGCAACCCACAACGCACAACCCGCTGAACAATTCATTTTTGCAGTGATTCGTGGCGATATGGAGGTGAACGAGACTAAGCTGGCGAACGCGGTCAAGGCAAAGGCGCTGCGTCCGGCGACCGAGGCAGAAATCCACGCAGTGGGGGCGGAGCCGGGCTATGGATCGCCGTTGGGGGTGAAAGGGGCACTCATCGTGGTGGATGACGCTGTGGCAGCGTCGCCCAACCTGGTCGCAGGGGCAAACGAGGCGGGTTATCACCTGCGCAACGTCAACTACGGGCGCGATTACAGCGCTGACATCGTCGCCGATATCGCTGCCGCGCAGGAAGGCGACGCCTGCCCGGTCTGTGGGGCGTCGTTGCGCGCGGAACGCGGCGTCGAAGTGGGCAACATCTTCAAGCTTGGCACACGCTACACCGAAGCGATGGGCGCGCGCTTCCTCGATCAGGACGGCGAACTCAAGCCGGTGGTGATGGGGTCGTATGGCATCGGCATCGGGCGGCTACTGGCGTGCGTCGCGGAGATGCACCACGACGACTACGGCCTGATCTGGCCGATCACCGTCGCGCCGTACCCGGTTCACCTGCTCACGCTAGGCCCCGCGGATAGTGAAGCCGCCGCCGTCGCCGAACGGCTCTATGCCGAGCTACAGGCCGCCGGCATCGACGCACTCTTCGACGACCGCGACCGCAGCCCCGGCGTCAAGTTCAACGACGCGGACCTCATCGGCCTGCCGCTACGCATCACCGTAGCCGCGCGCGGCCTGCAACAGCAGAGCGTCGAACTCAAGCGCCGCGACCGAAAAGACCGCGAACTGATTCCGCTGGTGGACATCATTCCGGCGCTAAAGGCGCGCATCGCCGAGCTAGAGGCCGAAATTGCAGCAACCCTCGTCGAAGTTCCATTTCGTGATGCGTAACACAAAGAGTTTTTGCCATTTGCCATTTGCCATTTGTCATTTGTCATTTTCGATGGAGGTTTACTATGGACGCATTGGAAGCTATTTTCACCCGGCGCAGTATTCGCAGGTACACCCATGAAGCGGTGGCAGCGGAGGACGTCAAAACGATCCTCGAAGCGGGGATGAACGCCCCCTCGGCAAACAACCGCCAGCCCTGGCATTTCATCGTCGTGGACGAGCGGGAGAAGTTGAACGCGATTATGGAAGTACATCCTTACTCGCGGATGCTCGCAGAAGCGCCGCTGGCGATCATCGTCTGCGGCGATCCCGCGGCCTCAAAATTCTGGCAACAAGACTGTGCCGCCGCAACACAGAACATCTTGCTGGCCGCGCGCGCGTTGGAATTAGGAACGGTGTGGATGGGCGTCTACCCCGATGAGCGGCGTGCCGCGAGCGTGGCATCCCTGTTTGGCGTGCCGGACGCCATCGAAGCGATGTGCATTATCGCGGTAGGCCATCCGGCAGAGCACAAAGGCCGCGTAGAACGCTACGACACGGGAAAAGTTCACAAGAACGTTTGGTAAAGAAAAGGGCAAGATGCAGGATGCAGGATTTTTGCATCCTGCACCTTGCATCTTGCATCCTTATAAGTCAAGGCGCATTTCGATACGGCGGAACGATTCAATGTAGCCCATATCCAACAGGCCCAGCAGGTGAGGATCATCGAGCGGTAGATTCTCCGTGTTCGTATCCTGGATTTCATACTCGCTGTGTAGCGCGTGAACCAAAGCGCGGGCGACCTCACGTGGGTCGCCCGCTTCTGTTTGCAAAACCAGGTGGCTCAACTGAAAGACTGAACTCTGATACACCACCCAGCCGCGCCCACCGTTCGCCAGTTCGACGCGCAAGGCCCCTAAATCGCTGAGGTGAAGCATCGACGGCATCTCGTCCAACCACGAGGGCACGCTGCGGCGCTGCGCAAGCAGGTCAGCGATTTCGTCCGGCTCGAGAAACGTCACGCGATAGCTGCCGACGCCATCTTTGAGCGGCCCCGGCGGACGGCGTAGGATCAGCAACACGCGCGTACTTCGAAAGCCAAGTTGCGTGAACAGGTTGTAGGCCGGCACGTTATCTTTGATGACTTCCAGAATCATGTGCCCGACGCCTAACTCGCGCGCCGTCTGAATATGGTCGGTCATCAGCATCCGGCCCGTACCGCGCCTCCGTTTGATCGGCAAAACACCCAGCCGCGAACACCAACAGCGCCCCGGCCGCACGCCGAGCATCGAGATCCCCAGAATGTGCCCGTCCAAAGTCGCCACTGCGGAACGTTCCATGTCGATGTCGTAATTGTGGATGTACTCGCGCAAACGTCGCGCGTTCAGCGGCATAGGCACGATGTAATCCACGCGCGTTTGATTATAGGCGTTGGTCAGCGCTTCGATGGTGAATTCGGAAGCGCGTCGGAGAACAGGGCGTTCTTCCACGGCCTCCGTTGTGCTGGCATCACTCAAAACAAATCTCCTGGCCCCCTGGTTATTCTTAGGATAGCTAATTATAACACAATTATAACTATTCGAAAGCGGCGCAACCACGACGGGGCAAAGTTTTCCAAACAGGGAGACTTTTCACCGCTGTTTCCGTCGCTCAATCTGTTGCATCTACGGGACCGTCACTTCGATGGCCGTCGCGTCGCCCATCTGCGCGCCGGCGGCGTTCACGCGGAAGAGGAACGTTCCGCGCTCCTCCGGGCGGATAACAATCAGGACGCTTGCTACGCCATCCGCCGGCAGCGTCGCCGCGCTGGCTTCCGAAAGCAGCGTGTACCACGTATCCGCCGCCGGCGTCACATTGACGGTTTGCGCCTCGGGGAGGAAGTTGTAGAGCGTCGCCGTGAGCGTCAGCGGCTCGCCGGCGCGAACCCCCTCATCCGGCAGGGTTAGCTCGACGAAGAAGTCCTGGAACACCACCAGATCATACGTCGCCGCGCCCAGGTCGCCGTTGCGGGTGGAGGCCAACGCCGTCAGCTTCCACGTCGTGATCGTATCGGCCAGCGGCAGATCGAACGCCAGCGCGCCATCCGCACCGGTCAGGGCTTCGGGCGCCCAGTAGATCGTCTCCGGGAAGATATGCCGCAGCGGGTAGGGTTCTGCCGGGATGGGCAGCGGCGTAGCCGCCGGCGCTGCCGTTGTCGCCGGAGAAGGGGCAGCGGGTATATCGGTAGTTTTTTCGACCTCGACCACTTTCTCGACCTCGATCGTTTTCTCGACAACCTTCTCCACCTCGACGGTTTTCTCAACGACCTGAGGCGTAGGTGCGCCACACCCTGACACCCACGCCAGCGGCCCGGCGTAGACCAGGGGATTGCCCAATGCTCGCGTCAAACCGGAGGTAAGCGCGGGGACGGCGGGCAACGTCAGCGCCAGGAAGATAAGGAGAATCGCCAAGGCCGTGGTCACCCACCCCACCGCGCGCTGCCCCTCGAC
>JAKJAB010000375.1 GCA_022707725.1 Chloroflexota bacterium
TTCACGCACACGGCAGGTGTAGCGGTATATTACCACACTTCAGCAAGATGGCAACCCCTGAAAATGGTCTGGTAGTCTTTGGTCTGGTAGTACTCCGTAAAATAAGAATCGAAAAGGTTTTGACAAACCGGTCAAATGTGTCAGCATGACCGGATGAAAAAACAACACGTACAACTTAGTAAAGAAGATCGGCAGTATCTGGAAACCTTAACAAGCACAGGTGAATTGAGCGTGAAAGTCTATCGGCGGGCTATAGCGCTGCTGGAACTGGATCGTGAGAAAACCTACACCGCGGTGGCAGAAACCATACATTCCACCATCTCCACCGTCTCGGGGTGGGCCGCGCAGTATCGAGAGGAGGGCTTAACGGCGCTGTACGATAAACCACGTTCTGGGAGACCCGTAGAGATTGATGGTCCGCAACGGGCAAAAGTCACGGCGTTGGCGTGCAGTGAACCGCCAGAAGGTTACGCGCGTTGGAGTCTGCGACTGTTGGCGGATAAGAGCGTGGAGTTAGGCCTTTGTGAACACCTTTCGCATACGGAGGCCGGCCACATTCTCAAAAAAACGTTCTGAAACCGCATCTGAAGCGCACGTGGTGCATCGGACAACTCACGAGTCAGTTTCTGGCGCGTATGGAAGAACTCTTGGCCTTGTATGCGCTGCCTTATGATCCGCAGTATCCCGTCATTTGCTTGGACGAACGCCCGTGTTTCTTGATTGGGGACAAGGTCGCCGCGCTGGCGATGCAGACCGGCCAAGTCGCCAAAGAACACTATGCCTACGAGAAACATGGTTCCTGCACCCTATTCGCGGCCATTGAGCCGCGTACCGGTTGGCGACTGGCGCAGGTGCACAGGCGGCGCACCAAGCAGGAATACACGCACTTCTGCCAGGCTCTGGCCGCAGAATTCCCAGCCGCGCTCAAGATTCGGGTGGTACAAGACAATCTCAATACGCACGATGCCAGTGCCTTTTACGAAAATCTACCAGCGGATGAAGCCCGGGCCTTGGCCGAACGCTTTGAGTTCCATTACACGCCCAAGTCTGCCAGTTGGTTGAATATGATTGAGATTGAGTTCTCTGCTCTGGCCCGACAATGTCTCAACCGCCGCATCCCGACGCAGGAACAGCTCGAACACGAGGTCTTGGCGATTGTCGCAGACCGCGTTGCCAAGCACGTCAAGATTACTTGGCAGTTCTCCATCCAAGCGGCGCGTACCAAGCTCAATTCACACTATGTTAAGGTTCACGCTGGTAATGAAAAGTTCAAAGAAACTTAATTTACGGTGTAGTAGTCAAGATCAGGCTATGCAGCCTGAAAACCAGCCAGTTACAGCGCCATCTTAAAAATCGAATAACGCGCGGCGCATCAGACGCAGCCAGTTTCCGTTTAGGATGGCAGTGACGTCTGCATCCGCGTACCCGCGCTCGGCCAGCAGGACGCCCAGCTTGCCCAAATCTGCACTAGACTCCAATCCCTCCGGCACCGCCTCGCGCCCGAATCCACCATCGAAGTCTGTACCCAGGCCCACAAAACGCGCGGCGCCCGTCACCTGGCAGATGTGGTCGATGACCTCAACGAGGCGGGTGAGGGGCAACCGCGCACCACCGGGGCGCCAATCCTCGTCTAGCATGCGGTTGAAGGGGATAATACCCATGACGCCATCGCAGTCGGCGATCCGCCGGATCAACCTGTCGGACAGCATACGCGGGCGATCCACGAAAGCGCGCGGGTTGGCGTGCGTGGCTGCCACCGGTCCGGGGTAGCGATCCAATGCCTCGTAGGCGGCCTCCTCCCACAGGTGGCTGAGATCGAGCAGCAGATTGTAGTCGGCCATGACTGCGAGCAGCCGCCGGCCATCATCGGTGAGCGGGCCTGGAACCGTATCACCGCCGGCGTACCGCGTTCCCATCGACCAGGTCAGGCCGACGCCACGCAAGCCGCGTTCCACCCACCATCCCACCTCCCCTGGCTCCCGCAGCGGGTCTGCGCCCTCCATCACCATAAAAATGCCCAGCCGCGGCTGCTCCGTATCCCAGGAAGCCAGCACAGCCTCCATATCGGCGACCGTGTTGAGAATGATGATCTGTTCACTTCCATCGGCGAGACGGCGGTAATAGTCGAGTTGTTGGATGGCGTAACGTTGCGCCTCTTGTGGCGTGTGATAGGCCTGAGGTTCCAGCGAGCCTTTGAAATCCGGCGCGATAAAAAGGCTCCCCCCCACAATGGCTACACGTCCCGCACGGAGTGCAGGGAAAGAGGTCATGCAGTTGCCCGCCGGAGCGCCAGGCGGCGAGGTTTCGACTTCGAATGCGCGAATCTCTTCGACAGGCCGCAACAAATCGCGCCCCAGCACCACGGCATTGTAAGCCAGATCAAGGTGCGCATCAACGATGATAGGTTTCACAGGTCCTCCTGAGATCGTCGTTAGTCGGATCGCCATCGAACGTTGAGCGGATGGCGAAATCGACAACTTGCTTCTATACTCTACAGGAGTATACTCGTTTTCAGCAAAAGGGGAGGTTGAAACTATGGAAAACTACAGTCGGCGCTTTCTCGTTGTGGTTGAAGGGCCAAATGAAGGACAAGCCTACCCACTGCAGGATTTGGTCTGCACGATAGGCCGCACAGCCGATAATACGATTGTCATCGACAGCACGCGCATATCGCGCCACCACACCCAAATCCGCTTTGCGGAAAGCGCAACGGGGACCTTGGCGATGGTCGAGGATATGGGCAGCACGAACGGCACATGGGTCAACCAACGCCAGCTCACCGGACCGCAGCGATTGATGCCTGGGGACATCATCACACTGGCAGATTACATCGCGTTCCGCTATGAGGTCGAGGACGCGCTGCACACGGAGAAGCTCACGCCGGCAATGCCGGGCAGCGCCACCCAGGTGATCGACGACAACGCGACCTACACGCCACCGCCACCCGACTACGAAGAGCCGTATCGCCCGTATGGAGAGACGCCCACCCCACCACCGCGCCAGCCGTTTATTCAAATTGGTTCTGCGGCCCAATCAGCACCCGCGGCACAACCCGTAAGGCCGCAGCAGACGTGGACCGCCGCACCTCCTTCAGCGCCGGCTGCACCGCCGGCCAAACGTTCCAAATGGGTCTACGTCATCGTGGCGATCCTACTCATCTTGATCTGTATCTGTGTAGCCATCGCAGTCTACCTTTGGTTTGCCCCGGTGACGTTCTGGGAGCAGGTCTTCGGGTTGTTCGATATCCCCATCCCACAATGACATGCCAACAGCGCCCAACACCGTGACGTGTTGGGCGCTGTACTTTATGTGCGTATGAACGTATCCCACGCAGTGACTGCGTGCAGCAGCGTCCTTACAATTTGACCAATTTGATCGCCAGATCCGCCGTGGTCAGCGGTTTCACTTTGTGTGCCACCTCGGCCAGACATCCTTCTTCATTCACGCCAAAGTGACTGCGGATGAGGCCCTCGTATGTTTTCCCATACATTTGCTTCTCGCCCCACGCGCCATACGCCTCGGCGACCTGATGATCGGGATCGGAGAGCAGAATAAAAGGCAAGGCGTGCTTTTCCCGGAATTTCACCAACGCTGCCGGTTCGTCCGGACTGATGCCGATGACGACGGCGTTCTCAGCTTCGATGTTCGGATAAACATCGCGCAACGCGCAGGCTTGTTGCGTGCATCCCGGTGTATCCGCTTTGGGATAGAAGTAGAGCACGACCTTGCGTCCGCGAAAGTCGGACAAAGACACCATTTCACCCGTATCAGACCGCAGTGTAAAGTTTGGAGCCATTTCACCTGGTGCGACCATAGTTTCACCTCCACAATTAAGTATGAAAACAAACAAC
>JAKJAB010000376.1 GCA_022707725.1 Chloroflexota bacterium
CGTCCTGGCGGATGCGATCACCGCGCAGCGCGAGCTGATCGCCAGCGAAGTGCTCGCGGACGCACTCGAAGCCGTTGCCTCACCCGCCGGCGACAAGGTGCTCGAAGATACGGTGGATGAAGCCGTGCTTGTGTTGGCGGTGAAGCGGGCTGTGCTATAATAAAAGGCAACTATTCAGGTGGGGCGCACTTTTACGCCTGCAATGACAGTAGGAAGCGCAAAAACTGCCGTTTTTGGTTCAGCTAAGTGCGCCCCACCTTAAGGCTGAATAGTTACAATAAAAGCAGACTTGAAGGGAGGATGTGATATGCCGACAGAAACTGTCACACGTCAACAAGTCGTTGAGCTGGTGATGACCTTACCTGCCGACCGCTTGGTGAGTGTCTATGATTTTGTGCGGTTTGTTCAATCTCATCCTTTGGAGGCTGCCTCGATCCCAGATATTTTTGGCGAAACCGCCGACGAGATACACGCTGATGAACAACAATGGGCGCAGCAATTCGCTGCATCACGCAAAGACCTGCGAGCGATGGCGCGCGACGCTGTTGCCGACTATCGCGCCGGTAAGACCCGCCCCTTGGAATTTACGTCGGAAGGTCAGCCTATTCGATGATATCGCATACGACGGCTCAATTTTGGGAATGTTACGACGCCTTACCTCAGGGTGTTCAGCAACATGCCAATAGAGCTTACCAGATATGGCAACGCAATCCGCGTCACCCTAGCTTGCAATTCAAGCGTGTTGATTCTCAATATCCTATTTACTCGGTACGTGTAGGCAGAAAATATCGCGCCCTAGGCTGGCTGGAAGATGATACTGTTATCTGGTTTTGGGTCGGTAATCACGCTGAATATGATGCATGGCTGAAACAAAGGTAAATAGCAGTATGCGTGATTTGCGGACTTTGCGCGAAGGTTGGGACGCTCTCGAAGTAGACGAAATCTGTTTGTTGCGACAATTGACCATCCACGAGAGCGTCCGGCAATGGCTTGCCTTGCAGCGCGCGTTCGAACCGCAATTGCAGGAAACGGAAGCGCTGTTTGGCCTAGCGCGCCGAGAATCTCTGGCGCAGTTGCAGGCCAGGTTGCGCCGCTTCGCAGAATGGCAAAAAGAGCATGAAAAATCAATGGCTGCGCCAGCTCGAGCAACCGTTCGATGATTCTACGTTCGTCGCCGAATATAAACGACTCCGTAGAATCTAATCGTTTCGTTACCACAATCCTCCCGAAGGCGGCGTGAACGTTTGCGCCCGTTTCCCCTTTGGGAGGATTTTCTTATCAACACAAGGACAATTAGTACTTGCCGCATCGAAGGAAATCTCGTACACTGTACCGTAATCTGTAAAGGATAGCTATCAGCGTTCAGCTATTAGCTTTCAGCAGCTTCTTTGACTGATAGCTGATGGCTGATAGCTGAAAGCTGAAGGCATTAGGAGAAAAGCTATGGATATTCTAACGCTGGCCGCCGGACTTCACGATCAACTCGTCGTCTGGCGGCGCGATTTTCACATGCATCCCGAGCTGGGCTTGGAAGAACACCGCTCGGCGGGGATCGTCGCTGAAGTTTTGCGCGGATTGGGCTACCGTGTGCAGACGGGCGTGGCGAAAACCGGCGTGGTCGGTCTGCTGGAAAACGGCCCCGGCCCGGTGGTGATGAGCCGCGTGGACATGGATGCGCTGCCGATTCAGGAAGCCAACGACGTTCCCTACGTTTCGCAGAACCCCGGTCGTATGCACGCCTGCGGGCACGACGCGCACATGGCAATTGGCCTGGGCGTCGCTACGCTGATGGCGCAGCACCGCGACGCCTGGCGCGGCACGCTCAAGCTGATCTTCCAGCCGGGCGAAGAGGGCATGAACGGCGCGGATATTATGGTCAAAGAAGGGGTGTTGGAAAACCCCCGCCCGGACAAAATGCTTGCGATCCACGTCTGGAACAAAAACTCCGTAGGCGCTTTTGGCGTAACCGCTGGCCCGGTGATGGCGGGCGCAGAGTCGTGGTACGCCACGATCACCGGCAAGGGCGGTCACGGCGCGATGCCAGAACAGACGGTTGATCCGATTGTCGTCGCTGCGCTCATAGTCAACGCGCTGCAAACCGTCGTCAGCCGGAATGTGAGCGCGCTGGATACGGCGGTCGTCACAGTGGGCGCGTTGCTCAGCGGCGACGCTTTCAACGTGATTCCCGATTCCGCTGAACTGCGCGGCACGATCCGCACCTTCAATTTGGAGACGCGCGACATAGTCCTGCGCCGCGTGCGTGAGATCGTCGAGGGTACGGCGCGGATGATGGGCGCTGAAGCGGCAATCGGCCTGTACCCGCTCACGCCCCCGCTCATCAATGATGCGAACGTCACGGCGCTGGTGCGGGATGTCGTTACCGACTTGTTTGGCGCGGACGCGCTCAAAAGCGACGTGCGCACGATGGGCAGCGAAGACTGCGCCTTCTTTTTGCAGGAGATTCCTGGCTGTTTCATCTTCATCGGCTCGGGTTTCGCCGACCGCGAAGCGCCCGCGCACCATAATGCCCACTTCGACATCGATGAAAAGGCGTTGGTCAACGGTGTGGCAGTGGTTGCGGAAGCGCTGCGACGATTGATGCCTGGGGATAGTAATAGGTAATAGGTAATTGGTAACTGGGTACAGAACGCCAACCTGATTCCCGATTACCAGTTACCGATTACCACACACCAAGGAACAGAGATTATGCCACAACAGGGACCCCTACAATGGCTGGACGGCGAAGGCTGGTTGGTGTTGCTCGGCGGCGGCGATGTGGCGCGCGGCGAGACGGACGTGGCGGATGCGCAGTTGCTCAGCGTCGTCAACCTGGACCGCCCGATGGTCGTGCTGCTCTCCGATGGGACGCGCGAAGACGCCGACGCGATCCTCGAACACTACACGCTACTCGGCGGTCCCGGCGGTGAAGCCTTCACACTCGCGGAGATGACGCGCGCGGAACTGGAAAACCCCAAGTTCCTCTCGTTGTTGGATGAAGCCGGCGTTTTGCATCTCGGCGGCGAGAACCCGCTGCCGCTGGTGCGCAATTTATACGGGACGACGGCGCTGGCGCACATTCTGCGCGGCTTTGGCACGTTGCAGGGACTCACGCTCGTCGGCAGCGGCGGCGGCGCGGTCGCGTTGGGAACGTGGGCGATTGGCCCCGCGCCACAGTATTTGCAGGCGCAGGGGCTAGGGCTGTTGCAGAACGCGGTGATCGTGCCGCACTTCACCCGCACGGAGGATTCCGTGGTGTTGCGTTGCCTCTCGCAGCTTGGCGATGGCCTGCTCGGCCTGGGCGTTCCCGATGGTGTGGCGCTCGCCTTCGGCCCGCAAGGCCAGGTCGAGACGTGGGGAACCGGGCAGGTGACAGCGGTGGTAAGCGCGGGCGGATGAGTTTTCGACAGGATTGACAGGGTTCTCAGGATTTTAGTCCGCTTTGGAACTTGAATTTCACCACGAATCTTTATGAATTTCCACTAATTCTAATTTCCATTCGTGGAAATTTGACGAAAGCGGACAATTCGTGTAGATTCGTGGTTAATCTTTTGGGAGGGTGCTATGGGCAAAAACATCGTTCAAAAAATCTTGGAGGCGCATCTCGTTTCTGGGGAACCGGTTCCCGGGCAGGAGGTTGCCATTCACATCGACCAAACCTTGACGCAGGACGCCACCGGCACGATGACGTATTTGCAGTTCGAGGCGATGGGGCTGGATGCGGTCAAGGCGGAGTTGGCGGTCAGCTATGTGGATCACAACACGATCCAGATTGGTTTCGAGAACGCTGACGATCACCGCTATCTGCAAACCGTCGCGGCGAAGTACGGCATCG
>JAKJAB010000377.1 GCA_022707725.1 Chloroflexota bacterium
CCCGTCCACGCCGCGCTCCATCCAGAAGCGTAGTGTGTCGAACATCGCAGCCTTGACCTCCGGGTTACGCCAGTTGAGTTCGGGCTGCTCTTTGCAAAACTGGTGCAGGTAATACTGGCCGGTCAGCGCGTCGTAAGTCCAGGCCGGGCCGCCGAAGAAGCTGCCCCAGTTGTTAGGCAGGCCGCCGTCGGGGGCCGGGTCGCGCCAGATGTACCAATCGCGCTTGGGATTGTCGCGGCTGCTGCGGCTCTCGACGAACCAGGGGTGCTGGTCGGAGGTGTGATTGGGCACCCAGTCGATGATGATCTTGAGCCGGCGTTTGTGCGCCTCGGCAACCAGCCGGTCGAACGTCGCCAGGTCGCCGAACAGTGGGTCAACGTCGCAGTAGTCGGCCACGTCGTAGCCGAAGTCGGCCATCGGCGAGGGGTAGAACGGGCTGAGCCAGAGCGCGCCGACGCCCAGGGCGTACAGGTAGTCCAGCTTCTCGATGACGCCCTGCAAGTCCCCCACCCCGTTGCCGGTCGTATCCTTGAAACTGCGCGGGTAGATTTGGTACACCGCGCCGCACTGCCACCAGTGAAGATTGTTCGTAGATTGCATGATTTCTCCCTCAAAAAAAGCGCCTGGTCATTAGGGATTGGGAATCAGGGGTACCTGATCCCTGATTCCCGATTCCTGCTAACGTAAACTATGCCCGTGTCAGATGCACGAGGTCGTAACGACTCTCGATGCCGCGCAGTTCCGCACTGAAATGGCGCAAGCGCCAACCGTTTTTGTCCACGATGTCTCGCACGAGCGGTTCCTCGTAGAAGGAACGGGTCAGCATAATGTCGCGCCCGACCGAGAGTCCCTGCACGCGCGCCGCGATGTTGACCGTGTGCCCGAAGTAGTCCAGCCGGTCATTCGAGTTCACGGCGATACACGGCCCCCGGTGCCCGCCTACCTTGATGATGATGTGGTTTTCAGGAATCTTCTCCTGCACGTTGTACGCCTCGAACGCCTCCTGCATCGCAAAGAGCGCACTGACGGCATCGGTAGATACCATGAAGGTCGCCATCACCGCGTCGCCAATCGTCTTGACCACCGCGCCTTTGTGCTTACCGACCACGTCTCGCATAATCTTGAAGTGTTCCTTGACCAGATAGTAAGCGTCCGAGTCGCCGAGGCGCTCATAGAGAGCGGTGGAGCCTTTGATGTCGGTGAAGACGATGACCTGATTGCGAATGGCAAACGTCTCATCCGCCGAGATCAGCTCGCTGGAGAACAAATCTCGGAAATTCTGCAAAGAGGCGATTTCGGCGGCGGAAGTCCAGGGATACCGTTTGCGGCGAAAGTAATGAAGCGTCGCCGGCTGGTCGCCGCGGTTCTCGGCGCGAATGACGCACGGACCTGGATAGCGCACGGTCTTATCTTTGCGATCCCAGTTTTGCCCATTCCAGAACACATCCAGAATCTGCGGTCCATCCGCCACGCCCTCTTCCACAACCACGGGGGGATAGCCAATGTAGTAGTTGCCGGCCACGAACTGCGTTGGTATATCCAGCGTCTCGCCTGGCGCAACGTCAAATTTTCCCAGAAACTCCGAGTAATCCCAATGCTCCGCCAACACGTCATAGCCGGCGCGCTCGATCTTGCGCACATCATCGTTCACTTTGAAGGTCACTTCGACCGACCGGTCAAAACTGGCGTCAATCTGAATTTTGCAGTATTCGCAGTGCGACGCTGAGCGGAGGTGTTCCAGATGCCGCGCATAGTCCGTAACGCCGGTGCAGGAAGGGCAATGGACCTCCCATTCGAGATCGAACAGGCCCAGGCGCGTGCCGTAGAGAAAGGCCGCCAACACTTCCTCCCGTGGCAGGTTCCACTCATCAGCCATCCGGTACGCCGACATCTGTTGCAAGCGCGGAGGCGCTGCGGTCTCGATGTACCCCCGCATTGACGTGAGAATTTCGGGCTTGACGCCTAGTTCTTGTAAGCCGGCTAACTTTTCGTCCAATACCGTTGCGCTCATTTTGTACCTCCATCATGTCAAAACATCAGGGTACTTTTTGACTCCGGCGTTCCACTAAAATCGTGTCGCGCCAGACCCCGTGAAGCTGTCCGATCCGCTCCCGACGTCCCGCCACGCCAAATCCTCACGCGCGATGCAACGCCAGACTCGCTATATTTTCCGGCAAAATGCTGCCTTGTAAAGTCCAGATGCCGGCCTTTTCTATCGCTGCGATCAACACCGGCAGCAATGCCTTTCCCACACCCTGGCCTTGCACTGCGGTTGCCACATACACGCTCACTTCGGCGACGCCGGCATAAACCGCCCGGCGAGAGACCGGACTCAGCGCCGCCCAACCGACAATGCGTTCCCTTCTGAAAATAGTTCTACTTCAACGCTTAAGGCGGATCACAATCCGCCGTCCCCGCAGCACCGGATTATGATTCGGCGCCAGCATTTTCGTTATCGGGGCTGCACCACAGGTTCGGTTACACTCCTTTACTCAAATTGTGCGTTGTACTCGTCTACAATCTGCCCGACGACGCGGATGCGCTCCAGATCGCCAGTGGAGGAGATTTCGTCGGAGATGCCGAGGACGAGTTTGGGCGCGAACAGGTCGATGAGGCGGTGTGTGCACGCTGCCAACGTCTCCACGGTGAAGGTTTCGTCGAAGTAGATCGCCGGAATGCCGTCCAACAGGAAAATGTCATCGTCGAGCGCCGCTTTGACCTCCTCCAGCGTCACGTCGCCTTGCGGGTAAGGCGTGATGGCCTCGATACCGTCCAGGCCGGTTTCGTGGACGTAAGGCAGCAGAGCCTTGACGTCGCCATCCCAATGCGAACAGACGAACTTCCCGGCGGCGTGCAGCTTCTCGGAGCGGCGTTGGCAGGCGGGCAGGTGGTATTGGCGGAACAGCTTGGGCGAAAGCGTGCCCGCGTGGACGTTCTCGCCGTAGTTGATGATGTCCACAGGCGAGGCGTTGATCACGTCTATCAGCCGATCGTGGCTTTCTTCCAACGCACGGAAATACGCCTCCACCGTGTCGGGCCAATCATAGAGCGCGTAGATGCCGTTTTGGCTGCCCATCTTCTCAATGTAGAGGCTCTGTACGTTCATACGGGGCATAAACATCGTCGGTGCACCCAGGTCGCCGACCGTGGCCTGCAATTCGTCGTATGCGGTCTGATTCCAGGTCCAGGTTGCGTTCTCTTCACGCCATGTAGCAACTTTCAGCTCCTCTTCGGTCGAGACTTCCCATTTCATGGTGATGGTGTACCAGCTGCTCGTCGTCCTGCGGTGGACGACGACCTGGTCCCCCACCGGCGTATGGATGGTGCTTTCGGTGTCGGTCTCATTGAGTTCGCGCTGCGTCGTGTAGACAGAGGGGTGCTCCACGCGCTCGAAGCAAGCGTTGTACTCGTACAGCCGCGCCGAGCAGTCCAATTCGCGGTACAAGTCGAAGTAATCCAGGCCGGTGAACGGTGGAGGGAATTCCTCTCCCGCGAATTGCTTATCCGTCACCCAACACCCGATGCGTGGTTGCCAGATAATCCGGCCGGCGGACTGCCCGAACACAACCTGTCTGTGAAGTTCTGCGAAATTACGGTTCATTTTCACGTTCCTCATTTTTTTTCGATACCAGTAAAACACCCTGCACAATCGCCGCGCCGCCCACGAGTTGGACCAGGGTCGGCGTCACCTGGAAAAAGAGCAGCGACCAGAACACGGTGAGAATAGGCGTGATCGTCAGGATGACCGTGTGCGTGCTCAGTTTCATACGGCGCAAAGTGAAGTAGTAGAACGTTCGGCTGAGCACCACATCCACGGTAGCGACCGCCAGT
>JAKJAB010000378.1 GCA_022707725.1 Chloroflexota bacterium
ATCGCTGGTATTCGGGGGCGTATCTTTTGGAAACCGTGCCGACAGTGCTATATCTCCTGATGCAGCACGGCGGCGATCCCGCAGAAGCCCTGATCCGCGCCGTCAACGACACGCGCGACAATGACACGGTCGCGGCGATTGTAGGGGCGGCAGTCGGTGCGTTGCACGGCATCGCTGCCTTTCCAGAGCCTTGGCGCACAGGACTGTTGGGCCGCACCGGCGCGGACGATGATGGGCGGGTTCCCGCGTTGCTAGAGGCAGCCAGGGCACGATGGTGGGATGCGTCGTGAATTGGCGTCTCATAGACCACGAACAGATTATACTAATTCACTTGTGGCTTATCAGATGTCAGATTGTTTCACAGCGCTGTGTATAACGTACTACGATGGTTTGTGTTATGTGGATTAGCGTAGCGCAATTTACACAAAGTCAGGCAGGTATTAGAAATACCCGATCGGAGGAATCGGTATTTGTTTTGCTGAACAGACAGAAGCCGGAGTTTTTTCTCCGGCTTCTGGTTTGTATGATGCAACTTTTAGCTATCTCGCGGTGTGTTGTGGTGTAGATTGTACCAACGCCTGGCGTTCATTCTCCTTTACCAGAACGCCGGATACTCCTCCTTCAATTCCAGCCCAATGTCCAGGCTGTAGGCGAAGAGCGCCCACAACACCCAGGCCAGCGCCCGTTCTGCTGGCTCGGTGAAGTCGCGGGCGAAGTATTTCTTGTGCTCGTGACCCAGCAGCATCTCCGGGTGCAGGCTCACTGCGACTTTGAAGTCCCCGGCCTTGTCCGCGCGATTGTAGTTGCTCGTCGGATAGGCGCTCAGCCCGCCGGAGTTACGGAAGCCGTGATAGCGCAGGAACGCGTCGATCACGTTCTGCATCTTGTGCATAACCATGGTTGGATTCCAGGTCATACGGTTGGCATGACGCTCAATGACCTTCTTCAACGCCACTCGGAGTGCCGGGTGTAAGGCGAGATATTTGCCCAATAGATAGAGTGACGCATACGGGTGCTGGGCCAGTTGCCAGGCCGTGGCGTCCTCGGGGTACGAGGCGGCGTAGATCACCCGCATCACCTCGAAGAAGGCTCGGTCAGGGCGCGGCTGTTCGTCATTGTAGGCCAGAGCAGGGCCTTGTTCGACGACGTGCTGGTAGTAAGCTTCCATCACGCGGCGGTCGTCACTCGCCGTGCGCCGGCGCAGCAGTTCCGGCAGTGTTTCGCCCCCTTGATCGGCAGACAAACCCGTGGTAGCCACTGCCGTGCTTTGGGAAGCCGGGCGACTGGTCTTTTTCGACTGCTTGCCGAAGTGTTTGGTTTGCGCCGGATCGAACAGCGACTCCCAGCGGGCGCCGGGTGCTGTGTCCCAATCGGGCGTTTCGAGGAAGGTCAGCAACGGCAGTGCGACGATCTGGAAGGGCAGCCGCCCGTTGCGTTCGTCGGCGACGATGGCTGCGGCGTGTTCCCACACGCTGACAGTGGTATCCCAGAGGGGGCCGAGTGGCAGGTTGATGAGCACGCGGATAATGGGCGAGACGGATTTCCCGGCCTCGCTGGTGAAGAAGGCGACCTTGCGTTGCAAGCTATTGTGAATCCGGCGCAGCAGGCTCATACCGGCATCCTGCTCGACCTCGAAGAGCGCGGGCACGCCGTCGGCCAGCGTCACCAGGTTATCGGGGCGGAGTGCCTGATCGTCGCCATAGGGCAGTTCCGTTTCGGTCTGCACCGATAATCCTGCAGATTCGGTTTTCATCAATACCTCCTTTTTGTGATGGGTTAATAAAACACAGAAAGGTTGCACGCCCAAAGATTTTTCAACCTTTGAGTTGCAACCTTCCTGAGTTGTGCTACACTACACGCGTAAGCAGATCCAAATTGTCACTCCTTGGGCACCGCCCGTTGCTCCCGCAGGAAAACTGCGAAAAAGAACCGGAGGATCACATCCTCCGGTTCTTTTTTGTGTCACGCACGGGAAGTCATGCCCTACGGATCGCTTTTATAGTTTTAGCTGGACAGGTGTATACTGAGAGCGAAATCCCTATCATAATAAAGCGAGGTATTTTAATGACACAACAATTGCCTGACGCACCCATCTTGACCCAGGATGGCATCACCTTCCGCGACCTGAACAAGAACGGTCGCCTGGATGTTTATGAAGACCCGCGCCGCCCGATCGAGGAGCGCGTGGAAGACCTGCTCCGGCAGATGACGCTGGAGGAGAAGGTCGGCCTGATGTTTCACAACGTTATCCCGGTGGGCATGGATGGCGAGCTGTTCTTCGGCGTCAACTGGCTGGGCGAATACTCCACCACCCACAACGTGCTCGACCTGAAGATGAACCACTACAACGTGCACGCGCTGCCAGAACCACGGCTGGCTGTGACCTGGTACAACAAGCTGCAAAAGCTGGCCGAGCGCACGCGCCTGGGCATCCCTGTCACCGTCTCTTCGGACCCGCGCCACGGCTACACCCAGCTTGCCGGCGCGTCTGAGGTGACGAACGCCTTCTCGCGCTGGCCCGAGCCGATCGGCCTGGCGGCGACCAACGACCCGGCTTTGGTCCAGGAATTCGGCGACATCGCCCGGCAGGAGTACCGCGCGGTGGGCATCTCGGTCGCGCTGCATCCTATGGCCGATCTGGCCACCGAGCCGCGCTGGCCGCGCATCGACGGCACGTTTGGCGAGGATGCGGAACTCGCATCGCGCATGGTCGAAGCCTACATTCGCGGCTTCCAGGGCGAAGTGATTGGTCCGGACTCGGTGATTTGTATGACCAAGCACTTTCCCGGCGGCGGCCCGCAGAAAGACGGGCACGACCCGCACTTCTCTTATGGCAAAGAGCAGATCTATCCGGGCGCGAACTTCGACTATCACCTGATCCCCTTCGAGGCGGCCTTCCGCGCTGGGACGGGGCAGATCATGCCCTACTACGGCCAGCCGATCGGCGTTCCGGGGATCGAAGAGGTCGGCTTTGGCTACAACAAGGCCGTGATCACCGGGCTATTGCGCGAGAAGTACGGCTTCGACGGCGTGATCTGCACCGACTGGAGCCTGATCACCGAGCTTGTCCGCGATGGCCGGGTGGTGATGGAAGCGCGCGCGTGGGGGGTGGAGCACCTTTCGCCGCTCGAACGGGCGAAGAAAATCCTCGATGCCGGAGCGGACCAGTTCGGCGGCGAGGAGTGTCCCGCGCTCATCATCGAGCTGGTGCAGAGCGGGCAGGTCAGCGAGGCGCGCATCGATGTGTCGGCGCGGCGGTTGCTGCGTGACAAATTCCGCCTGGGCTTGTTCGACAATCCCTATCTCGACCCCGAAGCAGCCGCGCGAATCGTGGGCAACGCGGGCTTCGAGGCGGCGGGCGAGCGCGCCCAACGTAAGTCGTTGGTGCTGCTCGAGCGCGGCGCGCTGCCGCTGGCCATCCGTCCCAGGGTCTACATCGAAGGTTACCGGCCTGAATCCCTGGCTCCCTACGCCGACGTGGTCTCCTCCCCCGAGGAAGCCGATTATGCTCTGCTGCGGTTGGTCACGCCTTACCAGACCATCGGCGAGGGCTTTTCGGCCTGGTTCCACTACGATGACCTGGACTTCAAGAGTCCCGAGAAGGAGCGCCTGCTGGCTTTGATGGCGCAGGTTCCCACGATTGTGGCGATTCACCTCGACCGCCCGGCCGTCATCCCGGAGATCGCCGAGGCCTGCGCCGGGCTGATCGGTAGCTTCGGGGCGGAAGACGCCGCCGTGCTGGACGTCATCTTTGGTCGCTGGAACCCCACCGGCAAGCTACCCTTCGAGCTACCGCGCTCGATGGAAGCGGTGCATCGTCAGAGAACC
>JAKJAB010000379.1 GCA_022707725.1 Chloroflexota bacterium
CCGCCCCGGCCGCCACGTCCTTCACCAGTTTGGCGAGCGGGTGATAGTCGGGACTGGCGAGGTCCACCAGGGCTTCGGCGGCGGTGTTCATCATTTCGGTGACAAGCACCATGCCAATCATCAGCGCTAGAATCGCCCACGATGTCCGCGGCAGGCGCAGCCACAGGCCCAGGCTCACCACCAGCGCCGTCGCCGCCAGGTGAATGCGAAAATTCCGCTGTGTGCGAATGGCATAGAACAGCCCTTCACCCGCGCATTTGAAACTCAGCCAGAGATTGCCGTTACGATGTGGACTCAGATGATGAAGAAGCATAGCGACGAAACCTCATTCAGGGAGCGCAATATTCGCGCCGAGCGCCGTGAGGATGGCAGCCTGCGCCGCCCACATCGCGGCCTTCTGCGCCGGTTCGGCGTGATCGTGACCGAGCAGGTGCAAGACGCCGTGGACGGTGAGGAGTTGCAGTTCCTGCACCAACGTCCCACCGGCGGTCTCGGCCTGCTCGCGCGCCCGGTCGATGGAAATGACGATGTCGCCCAGATAAAGGGGGAATTTTCCGCCGCCGCCGACATACGGCCCGCGTGTGTCATCGGTGAAGGAAAGAACGTCGGTCGGCGCGTCGATGCCGCGAAAACGGACGTTCAAATCGTGCAGTGCGGTGTCGTCGGAGATGACGATCACCACCTCACACGCTTCACGCACGTCCTGCTGCGCCAGGGTCTCCAGCGCCGCTTTGCGCAACGGTTTGGTATCCACCGGGCCAACGTGTTCTTCAACTTGAATATCCACTGTATGATGTTTAACGCCACTAGCCATGGTTCGGGTCCTTGGTCTCCTTCGGTTCCGGGTATTGTACGCGCGGATGAAACGCCCCGCGCAGCAAATCGATATAGGTCGCTTTCACAGTGTGCAATTCCTGCATCGTAATCGGGCAATTGTCCAACTGCCCGTCCATAAGGCGTTGTTCGAAAATCGAATCGACCACCGCCGTCAGTTCCTCCGGTGTGGTCGGCCGGCGGGCGCGGGTGGCCGCCTCAGAGCCATCGGCCAGCATCACCAGCAGGGTCTCACGGCTGCGCGGCGATGGGCCAGGATAGCGGAACTGCGACTCGTCGACCAGGTCGGCCTCCCCGCCGGCCGCATCGACCGCTTTGCGGTAGAAAAAGCTCGCCCGCGTCGTGCCGTGATGTTCGGGGATGAACGCCGCGATCCGTTCCGGCAGATGGTATTCGCGCGCCAGCTTGAGGCCGTCGCGGATGTGGCCCTTGAGCACGTCGACGCTGGTGTAGGGATCGAGGCGGTCGTGCGGATTGCTCAATCCCTGCTGATTTTCGATGAAGAAGTACGGGCGCGCCAGCTTGCCGATGTCGTGGTAGTAAGCGCCCACGCGCGTCAACAGGGCGTTAGCGCCGATGCGTTCGGCGGCCTGCTCCGCCAGGCTCGTCACCATCATCACATGGTTGAAGGTGGCCGGGGCTTCACGCAACAGGCGTTGCAGCAGGGGATGGTTGGGACGGCTCAACTCGGTCAAGCGGAACGTCGTGGTCAGATCGAACAACGGCGCGAGCAGGAACAAACCGCCGACCGTCAACCCACCCGACACCAACCCGGCCACCAGACAGACGCCCACCTTGAGCGCCATCTGCATTGGGTCCGCACGCACGTCATCGGACATGAAGGCAAACAGCGTCAGGGCGCCGGTCACGCCGCTGAGCAACCCCGAACGGAAAATGGTGCCGGTTTGCTCGTAACGTGGCAGCGTCAAAGCGCCCACAATGCTACTCAATGTCACCAGAACAGCAAATCCAAGCGAGCGCCCGGCCAGCCAGCCGCAGACGCCGCCCACGAAAATCATCGCCCCCGCTGCCGAAGGCAGTCCTACCGTGGTCGTCACGAGCATCGCCAGCGCCGCGCCGGGGAACAGATAGGGCAAAAGCTCACCGGAGGTGGTCAAGGCGCGCGCCAGGAAGAGAAAGAGGGCCAGCAGCAGGAATAACAGCGCCTCCGAACGCCCGGTGGCTAAAGCGCCAGGTTGAAAGCGCCACAGGTACAAACCCAGGCTCAGCGTTGCGGCAATCGAAAGCAAAAGCGCCATGCCGAAATCGAACCAGTCCCATTCCTGAGCGACCAATCCCAATTCGTTCAACGCCTCCACGTTCAGCTCGGAGACGACATTGCCTTCACGCACAATGACCTCGCCGCTGCGCAGTTTGCGGGACGTCGGGCCGACGGCGATACGGGCATCCTGGCGCGCCGCTTCGGTCGCCGCCTCATCATAGAAGACGTTGGGACGCAGGAAACGCCTGACCAGATCGCTCACCACGATCGCTTCGTCCTGCCCCAGGTCCAGCGCCACCCGCGCGGAAATGCTTGCGCGGACGACGGGAAGGTCCTCCTCACGAATACGCTGCTGGCGCATCACCTGATCCAGCAAGGCCAGAAATTCGATCTGGACGCGGTTCCAGCTCGAATCGGACATTTTCAGGAGGATGTTCACCGTGCTCAACGGCAGATCAGCCAATTCCGGCACGGCCAACGTCCAGGCGTAACTTTGCGGTTCGGAAGCGTAGAGATCGGCGCGCAACTCGCGGAGATAGGCCAGAACCTGGCGCGCCCGGTCGTATTGTTCCCGCGCGATGGTGAAATCCGGGGTGGTATAGACCGGCGCGACCTGGCGCACGGCCTCGTCTTGCGCCTGTGCGGTGAGAATATCGCTGATATAGTTGAAATCCATCGGCGAGCGGATATCCCGTGGGGCTACATCGCCGGCGACGAGGTCGAAATCGTTGGGGAACGAAAAAACCAGAATGAAGGCAGTCAACAGTATCAGCCCAAGCCCAAACAGGACCTGGCGGAGGACAAAACCGCGTGTGACCTTGCGAGTCCTTTTCATAACAGCGCCGTCAAGTCACATAAAGCACAAAGAGGAGCCCCGCGCCGGGGCCCCTCTTGTTTGGTTGCATGTCGTTCAAACACCAGGGGTCAGGCGGAAAGCAAATCGCGGACAACTTGGCTAACCATGCGCCCATCGGCCTTTCCCTGAACCCGTGGCATGAGCAATTTCATCACTTTCCCCATATCTGCCGGAGAAGCGGCCTGCACCTCGGCGATAACTTCGCGGGCGATAGCCGTCAGTTCTTCCACCGTCAACAATTGGGGGAGATAAGACCGGAGTATGGCGACCTGTGCTTCATCTTCTGCCACCATATCGGCGCGTCCGGACTGGCGCACCATCTCCAACGCGTCTTCACGCCGGCGAACCTCTTTGCGGATCACTTCAACGGTAGCGGCATCGTCCAGCTCGGCGCGCTGTTCGACTTCAGCCAATTGCACGGCAGTCAGCGCCATGCGCAGCGCCAGCTTGCGCTGCTCGTCGCGCGCGCGCATCGCATCCTGCAAATCGTGTCGAAGCTGCTGCTTGAGGCTCATTCCTCACCTGCTTTTAGTACTGCTTGCGATTGTCTTTGAGCGACGTGCGGCGGCTCTTGCGTAGCTTGGCCGCGCGTTTGCGCTTGCGCACGATGCTCGGCTGCTCGAAATATCGCCGTTTACGAATCTCAGAAAGGATGCGGTCGCCCTGCACCTTCTTCTTGAAACGACGCAACAACGAATCGAAGGATTCATTGTCATCTGCATAAACAAAGGTCACGCTTCTCACTCCCTTCTTGCTCCCGGTATCACCGGCTAGGATTTTCTACTGCAGGGGTTATTATAGCGGCTGAGGGGGGATTGTCAAATTACCAATCATACACAACCGCCAGCACCCGCCCGTCCGGCGCGGTCACATCCGCCGTCACCCCGCCAGGGTAGACCGACTTCACCG
>JAKJAB010000037.1:0-13051 GCA_022707725.1 Chloroflexota bacterium
CAATCACTATAACATAGTACTCTTGCGAAAGTTTAGGCGAACCGTTCGCACACCTTTGCAAGGATTTCCTACTCTTCGGTGAAGGCGAACGTCGCGGCGACTCCCTGCAGCACTGCGGGGATGCTGTCGACACTCACGGCGCGGATGCGCAGGACGTAAAGCCAATAGTTCGACCCCTGAATCACCCACGCCTTAGCCGGCCCGCCTTGTCTGCCGGGCCACTGTTCCTGGAAGAGAAACGCAGTCTGTCCTTGCCATTCGGTTTCCTCGACAAACTCCGCTGTGGGCGGTGCGTCGGGATCGTGCGTGGCTTCCAGCATCACCACGGCATTATTGAGTCGCAATGCCTGAGTTGGACCAGGAGCCCACCACAGCGCGATTTCCCCGTTCCCATGCTGCCACACACGCCCCCCGGCATACTGGTCGCCTTGCGTGATGACCTCGGCGAAGGCGCGCGGCACGCGCAAGTTCACCCCGGAAGGCAAAGTCCCCGTCAGTGTGCGGAATTCGATGGGCGCAGACTTGAACGGCAACACCCGCTCTCCGACGACGTCCAATTCTGTTTCCACGTGGACGATCAGCCACCAGTGGCCTGCCGGTGTGTCTAGCGGCAGTTCTAATGGCGAGGCGGACACATAGCGATTGCTCCGTTGCCGGGCAAGATCGAACGTGGTGTAGACCTTTGATTTTGGGTCGTAAATCTTTGCACTTATGGCGATGTCCGGTGTGACGCCCGGGGGCAGCATCACGTCGGCGACGACGAGAGGCGCTTCAAGTGCAGAGACCTCCTCCGGCCAGGTGATGTTGACGACCAGCGGCGGTATGGGGGTCGGCGTGGGCGTGAGGGTGGGGGGCCACGTGGGCATGGGTGTAAGGGTGGCAGTCGGCAGCGGTGTCACTGCCGGTGTCCGTGTTGGCGGTATCGGCGTTTGTGTTCCGCAGGCCGTCAACACGATTAGAATTGCACAAAACACACTATAGCTCTGTCTCTTCATTGAACTGTAACCACCGGCGGCGTGAGATATCGTTCGTTCATTGGGATGCTTCCATCAGTAGATCTTCGAGCCAGACACCATCGGCGAAGACGTGGTTTTTCCACTCCGGCAGTAGACGATCGAGCAGCATCGCCTGCGCCATGCCGGTGTAGTAGAAGCGTGTCTCGCCTTCGTGTGTGGCCTGGGTCTTCATCTGGCCGATCTCCTGTTTGAAACGTTGCGGGAACGTGGCGTAGCCTTTGAAGTCGGGATCGGCCTCCATCGCGGGCAGGGCTGTGTAATCCGCTGTGGTGGATGCGGCCTGCCACATTGCCAGTTCGACGTATTTAGCCAGACCCTCTTCCCATTCTAATTGCCGCTCGTAGTTCACAAGCGCGGGGGACAGGGTATAAGTTTCACGGCGCTGGCGACGCTGTTCGAGGAATTGCCCGGCAAGCTGTCGCGCCTCGGCATCGTCCTCGGTCTGGAGCGCGCGGGCCAACAGATCGATTTCCGCTTTCCAGGTGTCATGCATCGGCTCATCGGCATCCCAGTAGCGCTCTCCCAGACGATGAGCGGCTTCGGCGGCGTCCAGGCGGGTTTGGGCTGTCATCGTCTGGTAAGCGTGGAATGTCTCGTGCAGCACGCCTGTCATCTGTACTTCGCTTGGCAGGATCAGCAGCCGGTAGGGGAAGATGTGCTCGATCACCGGGGGGAGTATGTCGCGGAACACGTTCATCATAAAGGCATCCGTCTCGTATTTCGTTGCCAGGCTGCCGGCCCAGCGGTCGCCCACACGGACGGCGAAGTTCTGCGGATCCGCTGTTTTCTGCCGGTAGTAGGGTGCGCCGTCCAGTGTGGTGTCGGAGAAGGCTTCCCACCCATCAGGCGGTGTGTCGAAGCCGATCAGGAAGCTGTAGTCGTTATTCCAGAGGATGACGGGAATAGCCGTTTCGCCCCAGCCGGACCAGACCTGTTCGCCCAACCTCGCTTTGAGATACAGCGTTTCGGCCAGGCGCGCTTTGTCGAGGTCAGTCAGTTGATCCAGTGTAGCCGGGCCTTTGGACAACGTCAGGTTGCTGAGCGCGGAGGCGCTGCATACGAGCAGGGGGATGGCCAGGAGAATAAGGATGATGTGTTTCTTTTTCATGTCAATGGATTATCAAATACCGTGACGTTGCGTAGACGACCTTTGGCAACAAAGTAGCTAGTCCTCTTGCGTTATAAACACCAATAACCGGCTGATCCAACCTTCGCCTTCATCCGCCGTGCAGGGTTCGACTTGTATGGTCGAGATTGGCGCCCCGCGAGGAACGTCGATGTAGAGTTTGTAGACCCGTCCCGGCGCGACGGCAAAATCCGCGTAGCCAAGTCCCATCTCTGGATTGAATCCCGTCACGGCGCGGTCTGCACCATCTTCCCACAGCAACCACACTTCGCGCCCCGGCAATGGGAGCCACTCCACCTCTTCGCGGCGGCGCACTGTGATTGTGTGTGACAACATCAACGAGACGGCGATGTGCGGTGGATCGGTGCAGGTCAGCGTTTGGGAAACGATGCGAAATTCGCTTAGCGCAGGGGAGATGGGCGTTGTGGGCGTGAGGGTAGGCGCGGGAAGCGGTGTGTTGGTCGGTGGGATGGCGGTCGCCGTTGGCGTGGATGTAGGGGGGATGTCCTGGTCGGTCGTTATGGGCGCCGGGGTGGGGGCGGTGTTGAGTTCGCCGGTGTAGATTTGGACGACGGGCGTGTCGATGCCGTAGAACGCCGCCAGTTTGGCGATCCGTTGCAGCGTCACGAGCGGGCGTCCTGTGACGACAGCGCTGTCGAGTACGCTGGCGGCGATGGGGCGTATTTCTGCTTCCGGCAATCCTTGCAATCGCAGTTGCGTGCGGTTCCAGTTGCCCTCTGCGCCGTAGGCCAACACCGTCATTTGAACCCAGTCGGCGCGGTAGGGTTTATCCAGCAGCGGTGGGTAGGTGTCGTAGTACTCCGGTGGGGAGATGACCCACGTGTAGAGCAAACCTGCCGCGAGGCCGAGGATCAGGCCGACGATGAGCACGCCCCAGGCTTTCATGGCGCGCCTCGTTGGAGATAGGGCTGCATGCCTGGGGTGCTCACGCCCAGGTCGCGGGCCAACTGCGCCAGGGGTATCAGAATGGCGTCCGACTTACCCTGGGCGATCCAGCGCTCCGTCACCTTGACGAGGCTATCGGGTGGTAATTCTGCCAGGCGTTGCTGCGCCCGGGCCAGGTCGCCATCTACCTGATAGGCGGCGGCAGTCAAACGCAGGTATTCCTCCTGATAATCGCGGCGTAACAGCGCTGGAGATGAATTGGCGCGTTGCACGGGCAACACCTGCCAGCCGATGAATAGCGCCAGTCCGACCCCCAAGGCCAGACCGATGATGAACCAGAGCAGACGTTTCATATGGACTGCATCATACATCGGAAATCAGGGAACGCAAAATCGAATTAATTCAGATGTTCTATTGACGCGCGCCAAAATCACTCCTATAATAGAGTTAACAGTTGACCCTCTCAGGATTTGGGAGAAGAGGCAGGTCACCGAGCGGTGAACACTGCAAAGCCAAGCGGGGTACCCGCGCACAACAAATCCTGAGAGGTTTTTTATTTTGCGGAAAACGTAGGGCGAACTGTCAGTTTGCCCTACGTTTTTTTTACAACAAGAAGGGGAGGACGTGAGAACGCCCTCCCCGGGGTTATGCCGAATAGGGACTCGGCTTCGAGCGCGCTGTGCCGTTAAGGCGCGGCGTACGCGCGCATGACGAGCGGCAGGTAGATGTAGCGGTAGAAGCGGGTGGTAGCGCTGGCAGAGCTACTGCCACCGGCATACTCGAACGTCGCGGTGTTCGTCACTGCACCCTCAGCCAGCAATAGTGAGATGGTGTCAGCGCCGGGCATGTTGGCGGTGAAGACGAACTTCACGCTGCCCTCTGCCGGCACTGTCCCCGTCCACGCAATGACGTCGCCGATATTGGTGGCGCCGGTAGGCTGTTCTATCCAACTACCGAATGACAGCATAATTGGCAGAGTGTCTGTGAACACTACACCAGTGGCATTCTCAGTGCCGGGGTTAGCGAGCGTTACCGTGTAGGTGATGACGCCATTGGCGACCGCGTCCATCACCGTCGGTTCTGCGGTCTTTGTGATGGTCACTCGTTCGCCGCCATATTCGATCGGCACAAAGTAAGCCTGTCCAGCGACGCGCGGGTCACCCACGTAGTCGACGACCATGAAGCCCTTGGGTTCGCTTGTGAAGTAGCCATCCAGGGACCAGATCTCTGCACTGGCTTCTCCGCCTGTGGAATCGAAGTCCAAATCAAACGCCAGAGGCGGATTGTCCCAGTCGAAGGTGCCTGGTGCCATGGCATCTGCTTTCCCGGCGTAGTCAAAGCCGACCATCTGGTAGTTGAAGGCCGTGCTCTCGTCAAGCACCCAAGTCACAGGCAGGTACCATTCCGCAAAGCCAGCATTGAAGTCGGTGTAGGGATAGTACGGGCTACCTTCACCGGCTTTCACACCTACGCCCGGAACGTATACGGACAGAGTGTTGGCATCGGAGTTGAAGACGATCCAGTCCGTCACGCCATCCAGGTCGACGTCCAGATGGAGGTCAAATTCGGCAAAGTAGGGGTGCATGGTATGCCACGGGCCGTAGGTGTTGAAGGCTACAGTGAGGATCGGGCCATAAGGGCTGCCTCCACCATAGTCCATGCCTATCATCCGCAGATCGCCAGCATCCAATTGCCCAGCCTCGTTCACGTCGGTGATGAGTACGGGGTAAGCCCAGATATCCGGATCAATGGCCCCGGTCTTGTCGAACGTGGCGGTCACCACATCGGTGAGCCATTTCTCGATCACGGTGCTGCTGCCCGTCATTGTCAGTTCGGTGTAGGGGCGTGGCTGGAAGTAGAAGGGTACCCGCAGCACTGATTCATCGCCGGCGTTGGTCAGCATAACGTAGCCGGAAACCTCTTCCGGAGTGCGGCTATAGCTGGCGGGCATCTTGGCGGTTTCCATTGTCATTGTCACCGCGATGCTGGCGCTGCCACCGGCCGGCACTTCGACGGTCGTGGGGTCGAAGGTGAAGGCGATGCCGTCGGTAATGGAGGTGGTGTGGAACAGCGACGCGACAGTGTAGGTCTGGGCGGTGGTCTCCCAGTTGTAGAGGGTGACCTTCTTGCCGCCCACAACCTTCAAGCCGTCGTTACTGTAGACGACGCCGTAGCTCAGGCTGACCAGGTCGTCATCGCCTACCGCCACCACTTTGGTCTCGGCGGCGGCCAGGGCATCGACACGCCCGGCGCCAACACGCGCGATGGGATAAGGGGTGACCATATCCGCCGCGGTGTTCATCATCGCGGCCTTGATCTGCTCGACCGTCCATGTGGGATGGGCTTGCTTCAACATCGCCGCAACACCGGTGACGTGTGGGGCTGCCATCGACGTACCACTAAAAGCAACGCCCTGCGTTCCGGTCCCCATCAACGCCGCGAAGATGCCAACGGCAGGTGCAGCGATCTCGGGCTTGAGCTTGGAGTCGAAACCGCGCGGGCCACGGGAGGAGGATGTATAGACACTATCCGCGGGCGTGCGGCTCGGTACGGTGCTGACATCATCTTCTGCCGAGACGGTAATGTCCTGGCCGTCCGCCGGGATAAGGTTTTGTCCATCGATCATCTCGATGGAACCCGCAGGAATGGTGACCGGGTCTCCGGACATTCCCAGAGCGCCCGCTGTGTTGTTGTAGATGAGGGCACCCACAGCCCCGAGCGCGGCTGCATTGTTCACTTTGAGGGAGAAATTGCATGTGCCGCGCCGGATCAGGGCTACCTGGCCCTCGAGCGCATCTGTGGGTAAGCCGGTGATGGTACAGAGTTCGTTGGAGGTGGTGATTGCACCGACATACGCCAGCGGAGCAGTCAGCGTCTGGGTGAAGTGTCCGGTTCCGTTCGCAAAACTGGACACCGTGTAGATGATGTTGGTCTGGGTGGGCGAGGTGCTGCCAGCGATCCCGGCGGTCGGGCCCGTGGCGAAACCGGTGGTGCTGCCGGCTACGGAGATCGCCGAATCGGCCACGGAGGGCGAACCGACGATGTAGGGCGTGTTACCGGAGTTCCCGGCGGAGAGGACGACGACCACGCCACTCGCGGTGAGGTTGTCGATCCAAACCATTTCGGGATCGGTGACGTCATTTGGCCCCCAGTTCGATCCGAGGGACATATTGATCACGTGGATCTTGTCTGCGACTGCGGCTGTTTCGTTATGATCAGCGACCCATTCCAGGGCATCGGGAACCAGGTTCGTGCTGCCCCCGGCGCCGAAGACTTTCAGCGCGAAGAGCTTGGCCATTGGTGCAACGCCGGTCATCACATCCCCGGCAGCGATGCCGGCGGCGATAGAGGCAACGTGCGTGCCGTGGTCATATTCGTCTAGCGGATCTGGATCTGCAACCGGAATGGTATTGGTTACCACGTCGCTGCCCGCATCGTAATCAGTGCCAGCGAAGTCATAACCGCCGACCACTTTGGCGGTGGGGAAGGTCCCGGTCTCGATGATGTCGGGATCGTTGGCTGCGTAGTCACCAGGATTGCCCGAACCGCCGAAGACCGCGTGGGTGTAGTCGATACCGGTGTCGATGATAGCGATGTTGACGCCCGTACCGTCATAGCCCAGGTCTTCCCAGACGTCATAAGCGCCGATCAAGGGTACGCTCGCGCCAAGGTCAGGATAGTATTCTGGCGCTAGGTAGACGTTCTTGACGCCAGGAAGTGCGCGCAGATCAGCCATGCGGTTCATCGGTACACGTGCCAGGAAACCGTTATAGACTTTGGTGTAGCTGGAAATGATCCGGGCACCCTTCGCTTCGATTTGCGGCGCTAATGCTGTCTGCGCTTTCTCCAATTTCGCGGTGTAATCGCGTCGTGCCGTCAGGGTCATCCGGGCAGTATTCAAGGCCAGTAGGGGCGCTTGATCCAGCTCAACGATGACGGCGACTTCTTTCTCCACAACGCCTTCCAGAGCATGAGGAACGCGCCCGCCGTTATAGGCGATGAATTCCTCGACGCTCATGGCTTCTTGAGGGAAATTTTCCCGGACTTCGGCGGGAATTTCGACCGCACGCGCGGGTAGTTCGCGTACCGCACCGTTCGGTGGTTCTGGATTTGCAGCACTCGCCGGCATCGCTCCAAAAGAGCAAACCAGGGAGAGTGCTACAATAACAGCCATTAGTCTAGAAAAAGTGGCTTTCATCTGTAAACTCCTCCTTACTTGTTTTGAGAATTCTGGAAAGGTAATACGACAATCGAATGTATATTCAGGATCCAAGTTCCGTCTCTTTATACGCCCATCGGCGCTACCTTTGTCAGGGCACCACCTCCTTTCGTTTTGTAAGGCCCACAATCAGGGCTTGTTTAAATTGAAGGGGGAGTCGGTTGGCTCCTCCCCCTTGATGAAACTGCGCGTGGCCTTGCAGGCTGCGAATACTACGGAATGGCGTTGCTTATCACCAGCGTAGGTAGATGTAACGGCGAATGCGGGTGACGGCTGTGTCAGAGTCTTCGACGATATAGACCGTATCGTCTATGTGACCGGCCACCGCGGTGTTGACAATCCCATCCGCCAGCAGCAAGGTCATAGACTCTGGACCAGGCAGGTTAACGGTAAACGCGAAGGTAATGACATTCGGAGTGATGGGTGTCGGGATGGCTGGAGGCGCCGGAAGCATACCTGTCCACAGGATCGTGTCTCCGGCCTGGGTGGTTGTTCCAATAGTTGGTTGTGACACCCAGCTACCAAACGACAGCAGCGGGGGCAATGTGTCTTCCATAAAGGCGTTAAGGACGACTGGCGTAGCCGTGTTCGTCACTACAATGGTGTAGGTCAGCATGCCACTCTAGTTGAGATCGATCACTTGCGGTGAGACGGTCTTACTGATGACGATATCTCCATTGGGGACTGCCGGCTCTGCATTCACGACCGCTACGATCACGGCGCACAGGGCTGCTACGATGGCGAAAATGAGCAACGTTTTTTGTGGGATTTTCATAGTTCTCCTGCGTACCTTTCCTCAAAATGATGATCACCTGGTTGTTGTGATAGGTATGTTGCCTTCTGGAGTTGTACACTTTGTGTTCTCCTAACTCCTTACCCGGCTAGTTAGAAAGCCCCCCTGCTTTTTTTATCCTGGCCACAACAATTAAGATTTTATACTGTTCGCAGAAATTTGCAACTCCCGACAAATATTGGACATCACAATTCTGGACGCCTGTAGGTGGTATAACGCTGGGTTTTGGTCTATTGTCACTATCATATGGGCATACTACTTTGTAGAATTAACCAGGCGGGTTGTGGGATGTTCACTATGTACCTTGAGAAATAAGTTAACACGGTTGATTTTATCGCCAAATGTGACACAATTCTAACTAATATGGTATTGTTAAACATGAGAAGAATACGCCGATGCGCTTGATAGGGGAAATCATGATTGCCGCCGTAGGGAAACTGCACGGTGCTTACTGGCGCGCAGCGCAGCAGGAGTACCTCGCGCGGTTGCGCCGTTACACGGACGTGACGTTGATCGAAGTGAAAGACGTCGTGGGGCGGGGGACGCCGGACGCGGTGGCGATGCAGCGCGAGGGAGAAGCGTTGCTTGCCGCCGCCAAAGATGCGCGGCGCCTGATCGCATTGACCGCGACCGGCAGGCAGATGGACAGTCCTGGTCTGGCGGATTTTCTACGCAAGCAAATCGAAGTGTACGGCAGCCTGGCTTTTCTGATTGGCGGACCGGTAGGACTGTCGCCCGAAGTTCTCGCGGCCTGCGCTGACACGCTGTCCTTGTCGCCGCTCACGTTTCCGCACGAGTTGGCGCGCGTCGTTTTGCTGGAGCAGTTGTATCGCGCGGCGACGATCATTGGCGGGGAGAAGTATCACAAATAAAAAACCGGGGGTTCCTAACCCCCGGTTTTTCAGTGTCTTACTCTGTCTTTACGGTAATCTTTTGACGGCATTGACCTTCGCTGGTTTTCGGGAGGACGATGCTCAGGACTCCGTTCTTGAACGTGGCTTCGACGCCCTCGGTTTCGACTTCGCAGGGGATCGAAACGGTGCGCTTGAAAGAACCATACGAGCGTTCCATGCGGTAGTAGTTCCTGTCCCTGTCCTCTTTCTCCTGCCGCTTCTCGCCGCTGATGGTCAGCGTGTCGCGGGAGAGGCTCACGTCGATGTCCTTCTCGTCCAGTCCGGGTAGTTCCACTGAGACCCTGACTTCCTTCTCGCTATCGACGACGTCGACGTGTGGGTTGAAGGCGCCCCAACCGGTCTCCCAGAAGCCGGATGGCGCCAGCCCGAACCCGCCGAAGAAGTCGTCAAACACACGGTCGAAGTCCTGCTCGAAGAGCGCCAATGGCCGTTCTTCCTCTCGGTTGGCGGCTGCTTCTCTGCGCCTGTGTAGGGCGCGTTCTTTACGCCGCCACGGCATCAAATTCGTGATTGACATAGTGTACCTCCTATAACAAACCACGAATCTTCACGAACCACCACGAACTGACTCCGTGTAGATCGATGAAGATTCGTGGCGTATCTTCTCGTTGCGTTTTCGGCTCGAATTGAACGGGTATGTTCGGTCTAACCGGCAACCGGTTTTAACCGGCGACCGGTCTAACCGGCTGCCACTGCGATTTTGCGCATCGAAGGTTCGGCTTTCGGTAGACGTAGACGCAGGACGCCGTCCTTGACTGTGGCCTCGATCTTGTTGCGATCGACCTTGCTGGATAGCGTGAAGCTGCGTTCGTAATCGCCCACACGGTACTCGTTGTACGCCAGCCCGTACCCTTCGGGGTGCTCGCTCTCGACGTAGCCAATGATAGTGAGCACGTCGTTTTCCAGGGTGATGTCGAGCGAGTTCTCGTCCACGCCGGGCATATCCGTCACCAGGACGATGGCCTCGTTGGTCTCGTAAATGTCGGCGCGGGGCACGAAGGCCAACCGTGAGCGGGTGCGCTCGGCGCCGGTCTCGACGATTTCCTGCTTTTCTGTTTCCTGAATGTTGGGTTCTTGCTCGTTAGCCATAAGTGACCTCCTTATGTTTCCTTGTGTTAGATAGCCCTACGCGGCCTTGACCGCGATCTTGCGCGGCTTGTCGGCTTCGGCGCGCGGCAGAGTGATGCGCAGGACGCCCTTCTCGTAGAGCGCTTGCACGTTGCCGGTTTCCACGTTGAACGGTAACTGGAATGAGCGGGTGAATTTGCCGCAGCCGCGTTCGCGGCGGTGATAGACGTCGCCTTCTGCAAGTTCGAGGGGTTGGCGCTCGCCGCTCAGCGTGAGCGTGTTCTCCACCACGGCGATGTCCAGCTTCTCGGGGTCCAGACCGGGCAGTTCGGCGGTGACGATAGCGCCATCTTCGTTAGCCCAGATGTTGATCGCCGGATAGCCGGGCGCCATCCGCGTTCCAGAAACGGCTGGCGAGCTGGCGAACAACCGGTTCACCTCGCGCCGCAGACGCTCCATCTCGCTCCAGGGTGTCGTTTGTCCCCAAAATGATCTTCCAAACATAGTCTGCCTCCTTACTTAGATATGTGTTTCGTTTATCACCCCTCATCTTTAGGGGCCTCGTCGGATATTTCCTTTCCGTAGAGATGGGATGCACTCAAAGCGTTAAAAGCGCATCCTATCTGGATGGTTGTCTTTCCGACTATCTATACTTTAGCAGACGACTATTAGAATGAGGTAAACGCAATATTGAAGAGGCATTAGAAAATGTTTAGAAAACCATTAACATCCTATGGCGCCCACCCTGGATTGATGCGCAGCACATCGAGATCGCGGACGCTGACGTAGGGGACGAACCCGGCGGCGAGGGATTGGGTGTAGGCCAGGTCGATGTTGGTCTGTATAGTGGCATAGTCAATGGTGAGCACCAGCTTCCCCGCAGCGTGGATCGCGGCGGCGTTGCGTTGGTTCTCGAAGCACCAGTCCTGGGTGCAGGCGCGGTCTGTGGCCAGGACATAGAGTTCTTCTATGCCCAGTCCATCGACGGCGTCCAGATAGCCGGGGTAGGTGTACAACTCCGGCGAGTTTTGCGGCATGATCTTGAAGGCGGGATTCTTGCTCTTGGCGTAAGCTGAGAGTGCACTGATCAGACTTACCATCTTGCGTGCCAGGTCGTCGCGGGTGGTACCTGCTGCGTCCGCAGGAATCTCCTCGTAGGTGACGATCATATCCAGATAGACGCCGTCGAACCCGGTAGCCAACGCCTTATCGATGCGCTCCTGCACCACGATGGTCCACCACCGCGAATCCCAGTATTTGACGTATTGCTCGCCAGGCCAGCCGTCCACCGGGCCGAGCATCAGGTCGGTGGGCACGTCGGGCCATTCGGGCCGGTAATCCTCGATGGCGCCGATTTCGAAATAGGCCAACACGATTTTGCCTGTCGCCTTGACGGCTTGAATTTCGTTGTAGGTGAAGAAATCCTCCGATCCGTCACGGGCAAGATCGATCACGGCTAGATCGAAATTGGAACCGGCGATCTGCGTGAGTTGATCGTCAGGATAGCCGCTCAGTTGGTAGACCCAGCTCTCCACACTGTTCCAGGGATCGTCAGGAACTGTGGGAGAAGGCGCCGGTGTTGGTAACGTGACAGGCGGGACTTGTGTTGCGGTGCAACTATTTTGAATCAACGGGAGGAAGATACAGTGATCGAGTGTCGTATTGGTAAGTGTTGGTTCGGGAATTTCTACGGCGTAAACCTGGGTGTTATGTGCGAATCCGGTGTTCCATACGCCGATAACGAAAAGAACGAGGACGCATACCATCCTCTTCATCGTATGACCCTCCTAATGTACGTTATTTTGGTTTCCATACCAGAATATGACATCGTTTGTCATTATAGTTTAATTCTGGCTAACGTCAATAGGTCTCTGGTCATGGTTCGGAGAAGCGGAAGATATCTGTCAGGGAAAGGGCTGACAAGCAACGCATTGTGGGACGCGAAGCAGGCGTCCCACAATGCGCTCAGAAGATTTTATTCGCCGATCGTCAACAGCCGCCCGTCGCTGCGCCCGAAGACCTCTGGGAAGTAGAACTCCCTGGCGACGGTGGGCAGCACGTGATAATCGCCGGGCAGCGTGGCGCGGAAGGTGTAGCTGTACTCGTAGGCGCCCGCCGGCAGCGCGTCGGCGAAGAGCACCACCTTCTCGTCGCGCAGCTCGCTGCGGCTGTACCAGCGCCACCACCACCACCACCGCGACCCTTCTCGCCGCAGGGAAGGCGGCGTCGCCAGCAGGCTGGTCGTCGCCAGGCCGGTGTCGATAGCCTCGCCGCCCGCCGGGAGCGGATCTTCCACCACCACGTAGTAGCGGTCGTGCGGCGTGATGATCGTCAGGTCCACACGGATTACGTCACCCAGTTTCACCTCGCGCACCTCCGGGCATTCACTGATTCGCTGATTCTCCGATTCTTTGATTCGCTCATTTGCACATGCTGCCAACGTATACCGGCGTTGCACGATGACGCCCCGCTCGGCAGGTTCCACGTTCTCCACCGGCTGGTAGACTTCCAGGTGCGCCGTGTAGTAGAGCCGCCCGTTGCCGTCGCTGCGGGCCACGGTCAGCGCGTTGGTCATCCCCGCGATCAGGTCGGCAATGGGGATGACGGTGCGGCTGCTCTCGCGGATGGTCTCGCGCGCGGCGACGCCCTGCGCCAGCTCCCGGTCGTTGAGGAAGAAGGCATAGTTGTAGTTGGCGTCGAGTTCGCCCGTCTCCACCATCCAGTTGGTGAGCGCGATGAGCGCCCAGGCCGTCTCCTGCGTGGTTTCCCAGATGCCGGTCTGCCGCGCGGTCATAAGCCAGCGCACGACGTTGGGGAGCAGCGCGTTCTGCGGGTCGAGCTTTATCAGCGTGTCGAGCACGATGGCGGTGGAGCGGGTGTCGGTGTTCATTGCCCACCAGTCGTAGTTGGCCTCTTCCCAGTGCGCGCCCGTGGCGCTGAGAATGGCGGCGTTGTTCAGGTCGGAGAGGAGCGTGGGCAGGCGGCTGTCGCTCCGGTTGTTGAGCCACA
>JAKJAB010000037.1:13061-16429 GCA_022707725.1 Chloroflexota bacterium
CGTAGTAGCTCAACTTCTCGCGGTTCTCGTAGAGTTCGCTGAGCGTGTCCTGGGGCGCGGCCTGGCCTTCTGCCAGGACGTAGAGCAGCCAGGCTTGTTGGTTGGCGTTGCGATAGTGGTGGTAATCGCGCACTGCTTGGATTTGTCCTTGCAAGTAGGCGATGCCGTTGTTGAGCGCTTCCGATTTGACTGCAATACCGCTCTGTTGCGCTTTGAGCAGCGCGAAGACGACGTAGGCGCTCACGTGCGGGTTGCTGATTTGCTGCTCGGCATTGTACCACCAGCCCCATCCACCATCGGGGTTCTGCTGCAGGTAGAGCTTGTTCAGGCCCTCATCCACCAGACCGGGCAGGCGCTCGGCCAGTTCGGGATTCTCGAGCCCCAGCGTTTTCAGCGCGTGGTGGGTGAGGACGTTGGGCAGGAAGCGGCTGACGGTCTGCTCGGTACACTCGTATTCGAAGTACTCGAGGTAGCGCAGGCCGTCCTGCATCCCGGCGGCGAGGCTCGGATCGAGCTGCACGGTGAGACTGCCGCGCCTCTCGTCGAATTCGGGCGGCAGCGCGATGGCTTCGGTGCGCGAACCGCCCTCGATGAGCTGTCCCGCCGTCCCCACGATGTCGGGCGTGGTGTAGCGGAAGACCAGCAGCGAACCGTCCGGGCCGGTGCTGAGGCGCGGCTTGCTGGCGTCGGCGTATTCCCCAGAGACGGCGCTGAAGATGAGCTGCGCGTTGACCGCGTCCTGCACCGTCACCCACCACGTCACCTTGCGCTCGCTGTGCGCGGGGACGACGACCGTTTGGCGCGGCGGCGTCTCGGCATGCACGCCCACGCCCTCGGCGCTGAGGGTGACTTCCACGGTCAAATCCTGCCCGGTGTTGTTGCTGACGTTGGCAGCGAGCTGGGCGCGGTCATCCACGACGAAGAAGCGCGGGGCGACGGGGCGCACCAGCAGCAGCTTCGTGGCGACGAGGTCGGCGCTGCCCTCGCCCACGCGCGTATCGGCGGTGAGACCGACGGCGCGCAGCGTCCAGGTGGTGAGGTTGTCGGGCAGTTTAAGCGTGATCGCGGCGCGGCCTTCGCGGTCGGTGACGATGCGCGGATTCCAGTAGGCGGTGTCGGCGAACTCCTCGCGGACCTCCACGCCGGCCGGCGGCGCGGCTCTTTCGACAGGTGCTGCGACCTCCTTCTCTACTACTTTCTCTACCTCCACTGTTTTTACTACGACTGCCATTGCGCCCTCCTCGTCCACCGCGTATGCCTCTCGTACGGTGTCGGAAGCCGCCGGTTTGAGATCCAGATCCTCAGCGATTTCTTCGAGATAGCGGTTCACGGAGAGGCTGAGCGCGCTGCCGGTGTTCACTTGCAACATTCGGCGGGCGTAGAAGCCCTGCACGATGTCGCTGCTGCGCGGTCTCAGGCTAAGCACGGCCTTGTCCACCACGTCGAGCGAGAGTTCTACGTTGGCAGCCGGTTCGCCATTGGGCAGCGTCGCGCGGAGGGTGTAATCGACCGTCTGGCCGGGCTGCGCCTGTTCGACAGTCGTTTCGAGTTGCACGTTCAAAGTGACAGGTTGCACGTCAACGTCCAGCGGGAGGAGTCCCATTTTGAAGTCCGCCGGTTTGCCGTCTTGCCGCTTGTTGATAAGCACGACGGAGACGTAGATGTTGGGGATGTCCTCTTGGGTGATGGGCAGGCGGTAGATGGCGCTGTTGCTCGTGAGACGGATGACCTCGTGGCGGCGGACGCTCGCGCGTTCGACGGTGATGAGGGCCAAATGTTCACCCTCGAAAGGCGAGGGGATCAGGATCTCGGCGGTCTCGCCGACCTTGTAGGCGTTCTTGTCGCTGATGAGCGTGATGCGGTCGTTGTTCTCGCGCCGCCAGGAGACGCGGTCCTTGCCGGAAACCCAGATGAAGATGGAAGAGCGGATCCCCTCTTCCCCCCCTCTCTCCCCCCCACTGGGGGGGACGGAAGGGGGGGCAGGCGTCGCTACGACGTGGTAGGAACCGCCCGCCGCCGGGGTGAAGGTCGCTGTGGCCTCGCCGAGGTTGTTCGTGGTGACGGTGGTTTCGTCCACCAACGTCTCTTTGGTCTCCCACGACCAGGAACCGCCGCCGAATTCGTTCTCGATGAAGGTGTTGACCCACTCGCGGCGGTAGAATTCGACCTTGATGGCTTTGCCGGATAGTCGCGCGCCTCTCCAATCTACGGCGACAAGGTCGATGTCCCTCGGCTTCCCAGCTTCGCCTATGTACTTTTGGGCGCTCAGGCCGATGTAGTACGGGCCGGGGTGGACGACGACGCTCGTGCGCCCGGAGATGGACTGATTGTCAGGTCCGACAGCGGTGGCTTCCAACGTGATACGTGAAGCTGGAAGCTGGTTGCTGGAAGCTGGTTTCTTGTGCCATTCACGGAGCGCCGCTTCCAATTCAGCCCCGTCCAGCGTGATTCTCAGTTCGCCGTTGGCGCCGGCGGCGCCTCTGCCGCTGAGGATGGCTTCGCGGGCGGACGGTTCGCGCCACCACCAGCAATCGAAGCAGATGTAGGGATCGTCCACGTCGCTGAAGCTGTAGCGCCCGCCCCACGGCGGCTGGAAGCGGTAGCTCTCGGCCAGAACGTTCCACGTGACATCGGTGTTTGCCAGCGGGCTGCCAAAGAAATAGCGCGCGGCAATCGTCGCCGCCACGTCGTCGCCGCGTTGCACTTCGGCTTCGGCGGTCTCCACGACGACCTCGAACTCCGGCGCGCGGTAGGCTGCCACTTGGAAGCCGGCGTAGCCGTCGTAATCGCCAAAGGAGACGTAGATCTGGTAATGGCCCAGACCGGCGCCTTCCGCCAAAGCGAGCGTCCCCTCGAACGTTCCGAACTCGCCCAGCGCGAGCCGCTCGTTGTAGATTTCCTGGTAGGCTGTTGCGTTGAGGATGGAGACCTCGACGTCGCGCACATCCGGCAGGGTGAAGGCGACGTCGTTTTCAGCGCGCACCACGCCTTTGAAGTGTACCGTTTGTCCGGGACGGTAGATGGGGCGGTCGGTGTAGATGTAGGTGCGGTATTCCTCCGCGTATTCCCCCTCTCCCACGCCGAAGTCCCACGGGCTGATGCCGCGCCCCCATCCTTCAGCGACGGCGACGAAGGGGTCTTCACTGTAGACGATCAGCCTGTCGCGCTCAGCGGGGATGTTGGCGCGGGCGATGCCGTCGCCGTTGGTGACAACGGTTCCCAGGCTGCCGCCGTCTTGTTGCGCCACGTTAAGGGACAGGTTGGGGATCGTCTCGCCGGTGCGTAAATCGGTAGCCCAGACGAAAACCTCTTCCGGCGCGCTCTTCAGCGTGAGATTGAGGTGCGACACGACCATCATGTGCCGGCGG
>JAKJAB010000380.1:0-3452 GCA_022707725.1 Chloroflexota bacterium
CGGAACACTAATGTTTGTGCAGCGGTCATATACTGGTAGACATAGGTCAACCGGTCAATGTCCGTCTCTACATCCACGAACTCCCGCAAGTGCAACAATGAATCGTCCACAAAGATGATTTCTCCGTGGATAAAGCCTTCATACGTGCTGCGCTTGTCGTATGTGACGTTGAACGTTTGCACGACAGGGCAGGCTTCGATGACGGACTGAACCTGCGCGAAGTAACGTTCAATCCGCAACGCGAATCCCCTGCAAGGTTTCGGCTTTTTCTTGCAGCCGCGCCAACATGCGGATTTCGCCAACCCATTCGGCCAGCGTCAAAGTTTCGGGCAATTCGTCATTCTCGTAACGTTGGATGAACTCCGCCGAGGATAAACCATAATCCGTCTCGAAGGCGCGCAAGCGTTCTTCGGTGCGCGCGATTCCGGCGTGCAGTAAACGCAACTGGTTCTCTAGCGCAGCCTCCACCAAAGGGCGTAAAGGACGACGTTTGGTGGATGTTAGTGTCAACACGGTCATCACAGCCTCCTCAACACATACGATTTCCAATCCACTTTTATTGTATCACGTACCAGACAAAAATGAAACACACCCGGGCTAGCCGAGTGTGTTTCAAAACTCATCCCCTTCCCCCGTCTACCTCCTACTCCCCTCCCGCCACCGTCAACGTCGTCGGCGTCTGCTCGCCAACCGTCGCGGGGTTGTAGTAGTCATAGGCGGTGCTCGCGGGCGTCTGCGCTTTGAGCGGGAACCGCGCCCGCAGGCGGTAGCTGAATTCCAACGGCTGCCCGGCGGTGAGATCGCTGACGTAGATGATAATCTGCCGCCCGGTCAGCTCGTAGCGCTCGATTCTGGCATAGCCGTAGTCTTCCGGAGTGTCCTGATAGCGCGCCACCAGCCGCGCCAGGTCTTCCGTTTCCACGCTAAAGCCCGGCGGCAGCCCCAGGTCGACGATCGCAGACTGCGCCACGCCTTCGTTGAGCGTAACGACGACGTTCACGCCGACCGTGTCGTTGACGGCCAACTCGGCGCGGTCGTAGGTCACGTCGATGGTGACGAGTTCTTCGGCGCTCAGTAGCTCCGGGTAGAACGGCAGTTTGTCCCACGGCAGGTAGTAGCTGCCCGCCACCTGGTACATCAGATTACCCTTGCCGCTCAAGGCAATGTCCACGACGCTCTCGCGGCCCGGCGGCACATCCTCGAAGACGAGCATCTGCACCACGTCGAAGTTCTCCGGCTTGACCTCGACGGTCTTGGCCTGCCCGCCGTTGAGCGTGACGGTGACGGTGGCATCCGCATCTTCCGCGCCGGATTTGACGCTGGCGATGAGCGCCTTGAGCGTGAGCACGGTCGCCGAGGTAGTCTCCCACGTGCCGAAGCTGTCCTTGTTGCGCACCAGGTACGTGAGCGCGGCATTGGCCGTGTCGCCGTGCTTGCCCGCGCGGATGAAAGCCAGCGCCGCCAGCGCAGTCGACTCAAGCTGCGCGCTGTTGCCGTAACCGCCCATGTAGGTCTCGCGGCCCGCGTTCCAGTACATCGCCTCACCGTCTTTTTGCGCCATTCCCGCCAGACGATCCAACACCGCGTCCGTCGCGCCGGTGGTCTTGCCTTCCAGCGCTATGTCGTAGGCGACCAGTGCATTCGCCACCAACCCTAAATCGTAGGCCGTCTCTACCTGCGAAACACCCTCGCGTAGGAAACTCACACCTCGCGCGGTGCGCCCGTCGTTCGCATAACCCGCATCCGCCAGCCCCCAGACGATGAAAGCCGTCACCTGGATCTGGTCGGTCATCCGCGTGAGGCTCGTCTCGTGGAAGCCCTCCACGCCCTTCCAGGAGCCGTCGTTCTCCTGCCGCGCGAAGAGCCAGCCCACGATGCGCTCGATCAGCTTGGGATCGATGTCGTAGACGCGGCTCATGTCGCCGAACTCCTGCAAGCCGTAAGCCGTGAGCATCGGATCGGCGGGCCGGTTGCCGAAGAGGCTGAAGTCGCCTGGGTCGCCCGGCACTTCGAAGGTGGTGAGCCGTTGGTAGCCCAGGTTGATGTATTCCTCGGCCTGCATCTGGACTTCCGGCGAGGCCTGCTTGGTGGTCTTCAGGTAGTCCAGCACGAGGATGTTGGGGTACGTCGTGGACGATGTCTGCTCGAAGCAGCCGTAGGGCATCCGCAAGAGTGCATCCAATCCTTCCACCACCTGGCTGACGATGCCGGGATAGATTTTGACGATGAGCTTCTGCGTATCAGGGATCGCGTCCGCCGGGATTTGCACCATCTCTTGCACAGGCATTGTCGGATCGAGCTTGTCGGAGACGGTGAAGCGCAGTTCCTTGCCGTCGGGGAAGACGCGCACGTTCTTGCGGATCGCGTCGGACATACGGCTGCCGTAGGCCGTCACCTGGAACGGTTGCGAGCCAAAGTCCAGCGCCTTGATGCGGAAGTAGACGACGGTGATGTCGGCGGAGGCAATTTCGATGGTCTTCACCGGTTCGTCCAGCAACTCGAACCAGCGCTCTGGCTGCACTTCCAGCCGCACCGATTGCGCTTCCGGCAGGTAGTTGAAGACGCCCACCGGCACGGCGATCTCGTCCCCTACGGTGAGCGAGCCGGGCAGGTCGAGGTCGATGAAGAAGTCCTGGAAGACGCGCAAGCCGCCCGTCGCGCTGCCCAAGCGTCCATCCTGGGAGGAGGCCAGCGCCGTTATCCGCCAGGTGGTGATGCTGTCGGCGACGGGGAACTCGAGATGCAGCGCGCCATTCGCGTCGGTCACTTCATCCGGCAGCCAAAGCATCGTTTCGGGGAAGTATTGGCGCAGGCGCGGTGGTTCGCCGGCCGCCGGTTGTTCGGACCCAGCCGCTTCCCTTTCTACGACCTCTTCCATTTCGACTGCTTTCTCCACCACCATCATCTGGGGCGCAGCCATCTGGAAAACCATCCCCTCGTCCATCATCACGCCGTCACGATCAAGTCCAGCGACAGCGTCGGAAAAAGCTCTCCCGCTCGCGCCGCCGGCCAGGGTGAGTAAAGGCAGCGCCATCAGGATGAGCGCCATCCCCAACGCGGCAACACCGGGGAAGACGCGCTTTTCCAACACGAAGCCGGCGCTGCGCAGCATAAACGCCAGCGGCAGCAAACACAGCGCGACGATACCGGCAATCCCCCACCAGTCTCCAGGATAGAAGTCACTACGATCAGCGGCAAAGATCAAGACCAGCAACAACGCGAACCACAGCGGGAGCAGCCCCAGCATCGCGCCCAACCGGCCATCTTTGCGCGTAATCGCAATCGTGATGAGGCCAATCACGCCCACCAATCCCAAAAGGCCTACCAGCGCCATCAAAACTACCATTATGATGTCGCTTGCGCGCCAGAAAAGGTCGCTCACTAGCCAGACCAACCCCGCCGACATCAGCGCCAGCGCGATGAGCACGCCAAACGCTATCCCCACGCTGCCT
>JAKJAB010000380.1:3462-3807 GCA_022707725.1 Chloroflexota bacterium
TAACAGCCGCCGCCAGCGCTTCTGCTCCGCGCTGCGCCATACCGCGATGCCACTCAACACCATCACCGCCAACGGGAGGAGCACAAAGAAGCCGTACAGCCCTTTCGCCAGGCCGGTGTAAAATCGCTCTTGCTTCTCGTAAGCGCGTTTCATCGCCTGCTCGTGGGAATTTGCGTTCAAGCTAAAGGGGGACGTTTGTTGAATCGCCGAAGCCAGCGCCGCCTTGCCAGCACCCTGCCGCGCCTCGCGCAAAACCGGATCATCTACCGGATACGGCTCGGCAATCAGGTCGGGGATACCGAAACCGTGCAGTTCGTACTTGGGTTGCAGGAGTTCGGCTTCGAG
>JAKJAB010000381.1 GCA_022707725.1 Chloroflexota bacterium
CGACATTGACCTTGGGACGCTGTTTCTGCGCGTCGGTTGTGGAGGCGTTGACCAGACGGTTGAGGTTGGAGATCTCCACCACGTCGGGATCAACCAGCACCCACTCACGCACGCCCAGGCGTGCCAGGTATTCCACCATCGCGCCGCCGATAGCGCCGACGCCCACGATACCGACGCGCAGGAGACCCAACTCGCGTTGGAATGCCTGCCCGAAGGCGCGTACCTGGCGATCGAAGATGGGAGAGATGTATGGCGCGGGCGCGCGCTGGCCTTGTTGAGCAGTCACTGGGATGCGGCGTTGCAGATCGCCGGTGAAGATGGTTGCCAGCGGCAGCGCGTCGGGATGGTAAGTGCGGACTTCGCCGCGCGCCTCAGCCTTGTGCGTGATCCGCGTGAGCCAGAGCCGGGCGTCCAAACTGCGGCCATTCACGACGACGGAACCGTAGGGGATGCCGTCCATCCGGTGCGCCAGGTAGGCAGCCTGCGCCGCTTCGTAGTGATCGTCAACAGCGGAGAAGTGGACGGCGGCATGATCGCCAGGATGGCTGTGCCAGTCCACCTGGATGAGACTGTGTTCGGCTGCGCGCCGGTGAATGAGCGCCTGGACTTCTGGCTTCACCTCCAGGGCAGCGCCGCTTTGCCGGTTGAAGGCATCGGACGGCAGCAGGATGACATCGCGTACCAGCAGGCGCACTTCCTGGTGCAGCCGGTTGACGCCGCACAGCGTGACGGCCATCTGTTCGCGGCTGCGGTCGCTGAGTAGATGCGCGTTCAACGTCTCGTAAGCATGACGGGTCAAGGCCAGTGTGTAGTTCATCGGATGCACCTCCTTCAGATCCTAGAAATCATTGGTGAGCGCCTCGCGGACCATGTTCAGGTAGGTCCACAGGTTATCGGGTTGGCGATGGTCGGCGCGGGGCTGCCACGCGCCGGGCGTCTGCATATCCATCGTGACGCAGTACCAGTGCCAGCCCTGATCGGTCAGATCGGGAGCGCCGTGGTAGGCGCGTCCGGTGAGATGCCCGTCGAGTTGCCCATCGCGCAGTTCGAACTTGCGGTTGAGGTAGAAGCCGATCGGAGGCGTTTCGGGATAGGTCTCAGGGAAGACGATGAGCAGGTCACAGCGCCGTTCCTTGAAGCGCGCCGGCAGCGGATAGGTGGGGATGATGAGCCAATCTCGGTTCACGTCGTCGTAGTAGATGCCCTGATAGGGCGGCTGGCTGAAACGTTTGGCGATCATCGTGACCTCGGCATCGATGCGCGCTGTGCGGCGCTCGTTAGGGCGAGTATCCGGTTGATCTGGGGCGATATTGAGTTGTGATTTGAGCCAGTTGAACATCGTCGTTCCCTCCTTTGGATGGTAGCTTGACAGAAAACCGGCTGGGAGACGCCGGGCCGGGGCCTGGCTCCGGCCCGGGTGTGGGCGGGGTAGCGTGGTGTCTACCCCTTGATGCGGGGGGGCGCATCCGCGAAGACTTCGCCATCATGCACGGTGACTTCTTCGTCAGGTCGCACCACGAAGTTGCCTTCCCGCGTGCGGCGGATCACGGAGCGCCCCTTGTCGATACCGCCAGCCTTGCGGATGTCTTCGATGGTGGCGACGTCGGGAACCTGGACACGCCGTCCGTTGATGATCGCAGTAGCCATAGTGTACCTCCTTTCGACTGTGATGGGCTGATGCTCAATTCCGGTAACGAAATAAGTGGGAGAGGCGGCAGGCGTAGCCCGCCGCCTCCCGTGGTCCTAGGCGGGCAGTGGGATCTCCTCCGGCGCGGCGTCGAGGAAGATGTCCTCTGCCTCGAAGTCCGGCTCGGGCTGCGGCGCTTCGCCTTCTGCCGGCACATCGTCGGGCAGCACGAGGTTGTCCACCTCCTGCCCGATGTGGGTCAGATCGACGAAGCCGTTCGCCATCGCTTGCAGCGCGGCGGAGATGCTGCCGGGGACGGAAGCCACTTCCACGCGGATGCCCTGGAGCCGGAGCCGTTGCGCCAGGGGTGTGAAGTCGCCATCGCCGGTGACCAGCACGACGATCTCAGGCCGGGCGCGCGCGGCGAACTCCTGGACGTCCAACGCCATCTCCAGGTCGAAGTCGCACTTGAGACGGCCGTTGGGTAGCAGTTGCCCTGTCTTACTGCGGATGAGGAAGCCGTGCTGCTGCAAGCGGCGCTGCGCTTCCTGATCCAGGTCGTGCCGTTCGGGCAGGGGATGGGCGGCGATGTAGAGGAAGGTCTCGATGAGATGGCGTCCTTCGGCCAGGTAGTCCCGCAGGGCGACCAAGTCGATCTGGTGTCCGACGCGGCGCAAGGCGTTGAGCGTGTTGTGGTAGTCCACGAAGACGGCCACGCGCTCGTTGGTCAGGGTGTCGGGTACGGTCTGCATGGGTTTCACCTCCTTTCGTTGGATTCAGCGCGGGTGCGCTCTGATTCTGGTAACGAAATGGAGTACAGTCAAAAACCGGGTGTGTTCCTGCAAAACTTTCCGTGTAATCTGTTATTTCGGGGCTTATTTACTAAGTACCTATCCGAAAATTGCTCTGGTCCCCGTCCCCAGGGGCGCAAACTGCCCCGAGACGGGGCGTGGAGCGGATTTTAGGATAGACTCTAAGAAACTCTGGACTTCGAACTTTGGACTATTTTCAAGGAGAGTGGCAGATGAATCTTGAAAACTTACCCCTTGCTCGCTTGCGTTTTGAACTGAAGGCGCTGGAAGCTGTCGATGTGTCGCCTTACAAAGGCGATATGCTCCGTATGGCATTGCTCTGGTGGCTAAGCGACTTCTGGTGCCCGCAACCTCAGCGCTGCCGCAACGGCTGCCGTCGCCCCGATGTCTGTATGTTTGGCCGGTTATGTGAGCCGTTAGTCGATCCGGCCTGGTCGCCACAAACCCGACGTCTTATTGGCGACACCCCGCCGCCGGCTTATGCAGTCTGGGATATGCAAGATCGTCGCACCCACTTTACGCCGGACGACGCTTGGAGCTTCGAAGTGACGCTGATTGGCGAACTGGCGTTGCGCCAGATTCCGGCCATCATCGCAGCAGTACAACAGGGGGCCGAAAGCGGTATGGGACGCGTACGCGCGCGTAGCAGCGTACAGCGGGTAGTCGCGTTGGTGTGGAGCGCGGCGGGGCAATGGGCAGAACACACTCTGACCGCGGCTGAGAAAGTAGATCAAGGGGAGTCCTTGCTCTGGCAAAGCTATCGTGTGGAAGAAATCACCTTGAATATCCTCCAGGCTGTGCGGTGGGCGGAGCAATGGACAGTGCCAGTGCAAACGTTACGTATCGACTACCTGAGTCCGGTAAAACTAAAAGAGCGCGGGCAGTGGGTTGAAATCCCTGAGTTCAGCGCCGTGGCGCGCGCCTTGACGCGCCGGCTGCGCATTCTCAGCGAGGTCTTCGGCGACCGCGAATGGCCTCATACAGAGTACGGCCCCTTGCTGGACCTGGCCGAAATCGTGCGCCTGGAACACCACGAAACGCACTGGCTGGATTACACGCGACACTCAAAGCAATCGGGGACATATCTGGTCGAAGGCTTTGTCGGCCCGGCCTGGTATACCGCGGAGGATTTCCGTCCGTTGTTGCCGGTGCTGTGGTTGGGACAATGGTTGCACATCGGTAAGAGCTACGTCATCGGCAATGGACGGTATCGATTACAGATCGACGCATAACGCACTACTGGACTATCTATTCGTTTCAACAGAGCTATACGCTTACGTTTCCTCGCACTGGCATACCGGACAGCGCACAGCCCTCTCCCCACGGTCATCCAGCACTACACCGGCCCCGTGACATT
>JAKJAB010000382.1 GCA_022707725.1 Chloroflexota bacterium
ATGACTGGGGACACGTCAACAGCGGTTACTGCCGGCGTGATAGGCTCTGGTTGCCCGCCAAGCCCACATCCCAACACGGCAAATAGCAGCGATACCCACAACCACTTCACGGGTTTCATCACATTCCCTTTCACAAAAAACGCCGGATCATCCGGCGCAAGCGGTGACTATCCGACAAAGCGCCAAGCTCACAGGCGCGCGTCTTGATAGGTCTCCATATCGATGTGCAGATTGCCGAGCCGCAATGCCGTCACCTGCCTCTTCCCAGACCACGGCGTGCGCAGCCAGACGGTGCCATCACGGACGATGTTATCGCTGGCGCTCTCCACAAGCGCCAGCGCCAACACAAAGCCATCGCGCCCTTCCAGCGCAGCCAGACGTCCAGGGATAAACTCCCGACCCGGGAAGACGGCCAATTGGCGATAGAGCAGCGGAAGGCGCTGCGCTGAGGCAAAATAGGCGCGATAACACGCGGCGCGATACGCGCGGCGCGCTTCCGTCGTGCGCGGACGGACGGCGTCGCACACGGGCAATTCCACCAGGTTCACGTCCGGCAGATGGCGCAGCGGCGACAGCAACGGTTCAAGCTCCCGCTCGCGCGCCAACGCCGCCACGGTACACGGGCGGAACAGCTCCACTTTCGCCCATTTGAGATCGGTTCCCCCGTGCAAGGGATCGATCAGGCCGGATGTGTCCACGAGCACCACGTCCGCCTTCTCCCGTAACACGAAGCGCTTCATCCGGTACAGGCCCGTCAACACCAACAGCATGGTTCCAATGGGGGTGTTGCTGCCGACGAAACACAACCGGCGCGCGCGGCCCGGCGGAAACCCCGAATCACCGCGGCCCTGACTCACACCAGCAGCAATCGTCGCCGGCAGACCGAAACTGCTCTGCCCGATGTCAGCGTCGATGAAGACGACTTTGTCATGCTGCGCCGTCAGCCGCCCATACAAATAACGCGCGAACGTGCTCTTGCCGCTGTCGCTGGCCCCGAAAATCAGAATCGGGCCGTGCCAGCCAGCTACATCCAACACACGCCAGGTTTCGGGAATGACAATGTCGTTCTGGTTCATAATCCTAATTGCTCCGCGTCACCGCCAGTATAACGCTTTGTCACAGTTGCGCCAATCCCGCTGTATAGTACAATGACGACATAACCAATTACGAAAAGGCTTGCGCTGGACTACAATCCGGCTGGGCGGGGATGGCGGATTGTGATCCGCCTTAAGCGTTGAAATGAGGGTGTTGTCAAGGAGGGCCTATCCAGGAAGGTCTAGTGATCAAGGCACAGAGCGGATTCTACACCGTACTGACCGAAGCAGGCGAGCAGGTCGTCGCGCGGGTGCGGGGGCGGCTGAAGAAGGAACGCAGCGAAAGCAGCATCGTGGCGGTGGGCGACCGGGTGGAATGGCAGATGCTCGAGGATGGCAGTGTGGTGATCGAGTCGGTGCACGAGCGCGAACGGTCGCTGGCGCGGCTCAAGCCGCTGGCTTCGGGGCGGGGGACGCGGCGCTGGGACCGGCAGGGGTATCTCCGCGAGCAGGAACAGGTGATCATCGCCAACCTGGATCAGGCCGTGTTTGTCGTCGCCTGCGCCAATCCCGAACCGCATCTCAAGATGTTGGACCGACTGTTGGTCGGCGCGGAACGGCAGGATATCCCGGCGCTCATCTGCGCGAACAAGACGGATTTGGTCGGTCTGGAGAAAGCCGCCGCTCTGTTCAAAGTATACGAACAGATTGGCTACGACGTCATCTACACCAGCGCCGTCGCCGGGGCAGGTATTGTGGCACTGCGCGAGCGTTTGCAGGACAAGATTTCGGCCTTTATCGGACCTTCGGGAGTAGGGAAGACGAGTCTGCTCAACGCATTGGAGCCGGGACTGGGCAAGCGCGTGATGGCCGTGAGCAACGTCACCGGCAAGGGACGGCACACCACCACCGTCACCGAGATGTTTCCATTGGCGGTCGGGGGATGGGTCGCCGATACGCCGGGCATCCGCGCGTTGGCGCTCTTCGACCTCGACCCCGAGGAGATCGACGCTTACTTTCCCGACATCGCGCCGCACGTGCCGAACTGCGCCTTCTCGGATTGCAGCCACACCGTCGAACCGGGATGCGCCGTGCTGCACGCGGTCGAAATCGGCAAAATCGATGCGCACCGGCACGAGAGTTACGTCCGATTGCACCAGGAACATCGCAAGCTGGCTGATATGTATTGGTGGGGCATCGAGGAAGACTGAGTCTCTATCCGAAAATTGTGTTTGCGGGCATTTTTGCCGCGTTAGCGGTAAATTCTCGGATAGGTTCTGAGTCAAATCATCTGACGATGAAGGAGTACAAAATGGAACAACCTGAATTCATATTCACCGGCGTGATTTTTCAGGAAGAGGACGGATACACCGCTATGAAAAAGCATCAGATCGTAAATATTGAGATAAAAGGAGACAAAAATGAAACACCGAAAAGTGATTGTGACGTTAGTGTTGGTTCTATTGTTGTCGAGCGCGGCGATGCCGGTACAGGCCGCGTCGAGCGCGACGGCGCTGCCGCCGCTGCCTGAATGGCCCATCATCGGGCCGATCCTGCAATGGTTGGGCGTCGTGGAACCTACACCCGTTGAAATTGTGGAACTGCCAGAAGACCTGGATCTGCCGCAGTACCCGATCGAAACGCTGGACGACATCCTTGCGCTGCAAGAACTGGAAAGCGGAGAGCGCGTGCGCGTCACAGCGACGGATACGGCGCTCACCGCCATTGTGCGCGAAGCAATAGGTAACGTCAACGGCATAGAAAACCCCGCCTTGACCTTCGCGCCAGGCAAAGCGACCGCCTACGTCGAGGTCGATGGCAGCATCCTGGAAAACATCGACTTCGGTTTGTCCATCAAACTCAGTGGCGCCATCAAACTGGAAGCCGTAGTCAAACTATCGGCATCCGGATGCCAGGCGACAGTCATCGTCGAGAAGGTCAGCATCAACAACTGGTCACTTGGATTGAAGGGCATCGCGCAACGCTGGGTCAACGATCAACTACCCGGTCTGTGGCCGAGCGAAGCCTGTGTGGAGCGCGTTACAGTGAAATCAGGCGAAATCGCCGTCGTCGGCTACCGCCGTTAAACTTTCACCACGAATTTGCACGAAGGAGCAGTGAATGGACGCTAAACTTGCTGAACTGAAAGCCCGTTTACAAGAAGCAAACGATTTGGGCGCGGCCAACGCCGTATTGAACTGGGATCAGAGCACCTATATGCCGCCCGGAGGCGCAGCGACCCGTGCGCGGCAATCGGCGCTCCTCGGACGGCTGGCGCACGAGAAATCCACCGATCCCGCCATCGGCCATCTGCTGGACGATCTGCGTCCCCTGGAAGAAAGCCGGCCCTACGATGACGATGACGCCAGCCTAATCCGTGTGACGCGCATCCAGTACGAGCGTCGCACGAAGGTTCCGGCGGCGTTCATGGGCGCGATGTTCAGCCACACGGCGGAAGCCTACAGCGTGTGGACCAAAGCGCGCCCAGAGAACAACTTCGCCCTGGTGCTGCCCTACCTGGAAAAGACGCTCGACATGAGCCGCCAGTTGGCCGATTTCTTCCCCGGCTACGAGCACATCGCTGACCCGCTGATCGACTTCGCCGATTACGGGATGAAGGCTTCGACGGTGCGCGCTGTGTTCGGCGAACTGCGCGAGCAGTTGACGCCCATCGTCCACGCGATTGCGGCGCAGCCTCCGGCAGACGATACGTGCCTGCACCGGACGTTCCCGC
>JAKJAB010000383.1 GCA_022707725.1 Chloroflexota bacterium
TTTCCTCAACGGATTCAACGGAATTTAACGGATATTTTTCCGTTGAATCCGTTCGATCCGTTGAGGCCATTTTCGAAGGAGCGTTATGGATAGCACAACCAACGATCCCCTGATCCAGATTCAAGGCTTGAACGTCGCCTACGGCAGTCAGCTCGCCATCCGCGACGTAAGTGTGGATATTCCGGCGCGCCAGATCACCGCGATCATTGGCCCATCGGGCTGCGGCAAAACGACGCTGCTGCGCTCCATCAGCCGGCTGACCGAGCTGGTGGATGGGGTGCGCGTGTGGGGCAAGATTTTGTTCGACGGGCAGGACGTCTACGCGCCGGGCATGGATGTGACCGAGGTGCGCAAGCGCGTCGGGTTGTTGGCGCAGCGCCCCTTCCCCCTGCCGATGTCGATCTACGAAAACGTCGCCTATGGGCCGCGTCTGTACGGCGTGCGGCAGCGCGAGGCGTTGAACGCCATCGTGGAAAAAGAACTGCGCGCCGCCGGGCTGTGGGACGAGGTGAAGAATCGCCTGAACGCTCCCGCCACGGCGCTCTCCATCGGGCAGCAGCAACGATTGTGCCTGGCGCGCGGGCTGGCCGTGGAGCCGGATGTGCTGCTGTGCGACGAGGTCACGTCGGCGCTCGATCCGATCTCGGCGCAGCGCATCGAAGGGCGGCTGGTGGAACTGAAAACCAATTACACCATCATCCTGGTGACGCACGTGTTGCGGCAAGCGCGCCGCCTGGCCGATTACGTGATCTTCATGTACCTGGGCGAATTGATCGAGCACGGCCCGGCGGAAGAAATCTTCCAGCATCCCCAACAGCCAAAAACGCGCGCTTACCTGGAAGGCGAACTGTACTGATTGCGAGTTAAGAGTTGCGGGGGAGGCATTGAAGAGTTCGTTGTGTGTTTTTGGGCACGCGCCGTGCTCAAAAACACACAACTTAGCTTTCTCCACCTACCCACGCGGGAGGAAATCTAGGAGGAACAAGGCATGAACCTATTGTTGAGCACCGATGGAACACCCAGAAGCGAGGGGGCGCTGGCGTTTGGAACGCGGCTGGCGCACATGCTCGAAGCCTCAGTGACCGTGTTGGGAGCGTGCGAACAGCCCACGCAAGAGGCCGCGTTCGCCGAAACCCTGGCGGAAATCTGCACAAGCCTGACAGCCGACGGCGTGCCGTGTGAGACCGTGCTGCACCCTATGCCAATCCGCCACGCGGTCGTCGCACAGGCTACGGCGATTGCCTACGATATGGTGATCGTGGGATTGGTGGAACGCGGACGATTGCGACGCTGGCTGCGCGGGCCTTCGACCCGCCGCATCTTGCAATACGTGGCGGCCCCCGTGCTCGTCGTGCCGTTCGACCGCCCGGCGATCCGCAACATCCTGCTGTGCAGCGGCGATTTGTGGTATCCCGCCGCCACGTTGGAGATGGTACAGCGCATCGCCTTGAGCGCCAGCGCGGAAGTCACGCTGCTGTACGTTGTGCCGGAGCCGCAGCTCACCTATCCCGTCTTGCGGGAAATGGAAGATGCCTGGGGCGCACTGCTCCAAACCGACACCGTGCAAGGCCGCAATCTCCGAAGCTGTCAGGAGACGCTGTGCAGTCAGGGCATCGAAACCGGCGTCAAACTGCGCCACGGCCCCGTTGCCGAGCAAATTCTCGCCGAAATCCGCGAGGGCGAATACGACATGGTGGCCCTCGGCTCCACCTACGCCGCGCAAAGCCTGCGCCGCTACTTCGCCCCCGGTATCACGGACCGGATGGTCGAGCACGCGGGCAGGCCGGTGTTGGTGGTGCGGCACCGGTAGGGGATTGCCGACAATTAGCATGGCTCATTCCACTACAACCGTCGCCGGTTGCAACGCGGCCGGCGCTTGCACCTGTAGCGCCCGCGCAAACGGGATAGACAGTAAGATCAGCGCCGCCGTCGCCAGAAAGACACCGCTATATTGGATGACGGGCAACACCACGCTCGTCAAAAAGGGGATGCCCACCGAGCTGATGTGGTCGAAGGTTACGCCGGCGGTCAACGTGGGGGTGAGTTCTTCTGGAGGCGCGGAGCGATAGATGTAGGTCGAAAGGCCCAGACCGAGCGGTGTCACCAGCTTGATCAGCGTCCACAGGCCAAGCAGTACCCACAAGTTGGGAATGACGGCATAGCCGACACAACACATCGCCAGAATCACATAGGAGATCGTGGTGGTGCTGCGTTCCCCGAAACGGTCGATCAACGTGCCCATCACCGGGGAAACCACCAGGGTCAGCACGCTGCTGACCAACATCAAAGTGCTCACCTGCCATACGTGCAAGTCGTAATCCTGCACCAGAACGAGCGTGACGAAGCTGCCGAGTACCAGTTTGCGCGCGCCGGAGAAAAAGATCAGCACGTAATAGAGCCAGTAGCGGCGTTTGACCAGGATGCGTGCAGGTTTCACCTCCGTCGCGCCGAGGTCCTTGGGCAGTTTGGCGACGAAAAACGCGGCAAACATAATGAAGATGCCGCCAACCAGAAAATACACGCCGAGCGGCAACGTTTCGAAGATCGTCGAGATCAGCGATAGCGCCGCCATACCGACGATGCCCGCCAGTGATCCCACTGATGCGAGCACGCCCAAAATCCGCCCCGTGTTCCTCTTGCTACTCAACGACATGCCGATGGCGTGGTTCAGCGGCGTCCACAGGTGAAAGCCGAAACTGGCAATAATAGCCATCGCCAGTAGCCCTGTGTACGAACCGACGAACATCTGCAACGCATAGCCAACGCCCATCAGCAGCAGCGAGATCACGCCCTGCCACGCCAACGGCAGGTGCATCGTAAAGGCCGCGAGAAAAATCAACGCCAATCCTGGTATCTCGCGGATGCCCTCCAACCATAAGACCTGATTGTTGCTCAGGCCCAACGTCTCCACAAAGAAATTCATCCGCGCCCCGCCGAGCAACCCCTGCCCAAAACGATCCAGGAAAACGGCCACGGCAAACAACGTTAAACTTTTACTCCAAATCGTTAAATCAATCTTTTTCCAAAGGTGATGCATGAGACTCCTATCAGTATAAACCACGAAACCACACTAATTTTCACGAAAAAGTAAAAAGGTGGGGGGTTGGGGTCGGGCACTGCCCACCTCCACCCCCCACCTGAAATCTTTATGCGTTCTGTGCGCGTTGCCGTCGTGCTTCGTAGAGGAAGAGAGAGGCCGCCACCGAGGCGTTGAAGGAGGTGGCAGAGCCATACATCGGAATGGTGACGTAGGCATCGCACAGCGTCTCGAAGTAATGGCTCAGGCCCACGGTCTCGTTGCCGATAGCGACCACGGTGGGGCCGGTGAGGTCGTGATCATACAGCGCGGTCGTGGCGTGCGAGCTGGTGGCGACCATCTGCACCCGTCCCAACGTATCGCGCGCCGTCGCCAACCATGCCTCCAAAACGTTATGTTCCGGCACGCGCAGTACGGGCAACGCGAACAACGATCCAATGCTGGCACGCACCGTCTTGGGATCGTACACATCCGTCGCGTGTCCAGTGATCAGGACGGCGTCCGCGCCCAGTGCGTCGGCGGAGCGGATCGTGCTGCCCAGGTTGCCGGGGCTGCCCGGACGATCCAGCAGCAGCACGCGCAAATCGTCTTTGAGAGGGATGCGCGCCAGATCGTCAGGGCGTTGCGCCACCACCGCCAGCAACTCCGAGGCCATCTCGCGGTCGCTGAGCTGCGACAACACGTACTCGTTCACTTCCAGGCGCGCTTCGGGCGGCGTCTG
>JAKJAB010000384.1 GCA_022707725.1 Chloroflexota bacterium
GCGATGATGTCGGATCGCATGGGCGCGCTGACCGGAGGGTTGGGGATTCCCGGACTATAGCGTATGCATACTGCGGCGATTCCTGCTTCTGTCATCGAACTGACCGAGACGCTATCCGCGCTGCCGGGCATCGGGCCAAAGACGGCTTCGCGCCTGGCGTTTTTCTTGCTGCGGGGCAAATCGGAGCTGGCGCTGCGTCTGGCCGAAGCGTTGAAGGGCCTGGTCGAGCGCACGCGCTTCTGTTCGATCTGCTACAACGTGACCGAGGCCGATCCCTGCCCCATTTGCGCGAATCCGGCGCGGAACCAGCGGGTGGTCTGCGTGATCGAAGAACCGCTGGATTTGCTGGCGTTGGAGCGCACGGATCAGTATCACGGCGTCTATCACGTGCTGCACGGTGCGCTGTCGCCGATGGAGGGCGTCTTCGCCGAGGATTTGCGCATCAATGAGTTGGAAGTGCGCATCCGGCGCGGTGAGGTGGAAGAGGTTATCCTCGCTACCAATCCCACCAGCGAGGGCGACTACACGGCGGCGTATCTTTTGCAGCGGTTGAAGCCGCTGGGCGCGCGCATCACCCGCCTCGGTCGGGGGCTGCCGATGGGCGGCGATCTCGAATATGCGGACGCGGTGACGCTCACGCGCGCCCTGGAATCCAGGCAGGAGTTGTAGATGCGCAATACCTGGAATCTTGATGTGCGGTGGGGATGGCTGATCGGCCTGGTCATCGTCGCTGTTCTCATAGCGCTGACGGTCACACTCGTCGTTCTGGCGTGGATGTCACCCATCACGATCTGGACGTTTTTGATGGGCGTTGGCGCAGTCGGGGCGATGGTCATCATCATCCGGCTGATTTATCAACTGTGGGGATTGATCAACGCCGTTTACGAGATGGATCGCAATGCGGTCGTCATCCGCTGGGGCGGCATCCAGTACCAGATTCCTATGGCCTCGGTGCAGGCGATCTTACAGGGGACGGATGTCACCGGATTACGAATGCAGCCGGGGTTTCGTTGGCCGGGATACTTTGTCGGCCTGGGTGAAGCGACGGATGTGGGGCCGATCCTGTTCTTTGCCACGCGCCCGTTGAGTGAGCAGATCATCATCCGCACAGCAGGGATGGCGTATGCGATTTCACCCAAGGATCTGGAAGAATTCTTGCAGGCGTTCCGCGAGCGGTTGGATATGGGGCCAACGCAGGAGGTCGAGGAGTCTTCGAAACACCCCGGATTTCTCGATTGGGTGATCTGGCGGGATCGGTTGGGATTGAGTGTGCTGCTCGGCAGTTTGCTGCTGCTCGGCTTGCTTGTGGGGGTACTCTGTTGGCGTTATCCCTATCTCCCGCCAGAGATTGTGCTGCGGTTCGATCCTGAGGGTGAAGCGCTGCTGGTGGCTGAGGCTTCGCGCATTTTCTACATCGCGTTGCTTGGTGTGATTTTCCTGGTGATCAATGGAGGATTGGGACTGCTGTTGTATCGCCGCGAACGCACGGCGACTTATTTCCTCTGGATTGGATTATTGGCCGTGCAGGGTGGTTTGTGGGCGGCGGCGGTGTCTGTTTTGATGCGACAATGATACGTTTAGCCGCATTCGACTTGGATGGAACGTTGATGGGGGCGGATCAAAAGATTCGTCCCCGTGTGCTTGAGGCTGTGGCGCGAACACAGGCGCAGGGCATCATCGTTACCCTGGCGACCGGGCGGATGTTCGATGCGACGGTGGACTTCGCCCGCGAGTTGAATATCACCGCGCCATTGCTGTGTTATCAAGGCGGCTGGATTCAGGCGCTCGATGGGCCGGTGTTGCTGCGGACCACGCTGCCCACGGAATTGGCGCGGGCGGCTATCGCATTGGGTGAGGCGCAGGGGTGGCACATCCTTTTGTATGCCGAGGGCAAGCTTTTCCTCAAAGAGTATCTGCATCCGCTCTCTTTTTATGACGCGCTCCTGGGCTCCGGCGTGACGGTGGGTGAACCCTGGGAGGCAATCCTGGCGACACACGACGGCGTGGATAAAGTGCTGTACGTCGCCGAACCGGAGCATATCCCGGCGATGGCGCCGGTGTTGCAGCGCCGATTCACAGGATTGGCCGAGATTGTGCGTTCGCACGCGATGTTCATCGAAGTGGTGCCGCTAGGGGTGGATAAGGGGTCGGCGCTGGCGTGGCTGGCGCAGCATTTCGGCATCCCACGGGAACAGGTGTTGGCCGCGGGCGATCAGGAGAACGACATCACGATGATCGAATGGGCTGGCGTCGGCGTGGCGATGGGCAATGCGGCTCCGGCTGTGCAAGAAATCGCGGATTGGATTGCGCCACCGGTGACGGAAGATGGCGCGGCTGTGCTGATCGAGCGTTTTGTGCTAAACGGGAGTCGTCTTTGAACGCCCCAATCCTTTCCGTGCGCAGCCCCACGGCTATCGCGCGGGCGGTCGAACTGCTACAGGCAGGACAGATCATCATCATTCCCACCGATACTATTTACGGCATCGCCGTCCTTCCTGACCATACTGAAGCCATCGCGCATCTTTACGAGATACGCAACCGTGAACCGGAACCCGCATCCCCGTTCCTGATGGCTGGGGCGCAGTATATGGATGTATTGGCGCGCCCAACCCGCACGGCGCAGCGCCTGGCCCGATCTTTTTGGCCCGGCTTGCTCACCCTGATTCTACCACCCAATCCTGGCCTCAGTCCGGCGTTGCGGACTTTGCCGGTCGCGCTCCGCGCGCCGAACTTCCCCCTGCTGTTGCCACTCTTCGAGGCTGTCGGCGGGTTCTTGTTTGCAACTGGGGCGGCCTGTCGGGGTGAAGGTCCCGCCATTACCGCCCGCGAAGCAGCCGCCCTTTTTGGCGATGACGTGGGGCTCATCCTGGATGGCGGGCGCGCCCCCTTCGGCATCCCTTCGACCATTGTGGATTGCATCCCTGATCCCCCAACGATTCAGCGACGTGGTGTCATCCCGGAGGAGAAGATTTGGGAGGCAGCGGGCATAGCGCCGCCGCGCGAAGTGAAGTGAAACGCTGGTACGTTAGCGCGTGTCTTGTGATTCTTCTCGTGGCGACCGGCCTGCGTTTCTATCGCCTGGATGCCCAATCGTTTTGGAACGACGAGGGCAACACCGCGCGGTTGGTCGAGCGCCCCGTTGCCTTGATCATCGAGGGCGCAGCCGGCGACATTCATCCCCCCGGCTATTACCTGCTCCTCGCCGGTTGGCGCGCCTTAACGGGCGACTCGGAGCTGGCGCTGCGAAGTTTCTCGGCCCTGTGTGGCGTGCTCACCGTGGCCGCTGCCGCCGCGTTGGGACGGCGCGCTGGCGGACGGGCGGTAGCCGTGGGCGCGGCCTTCTTTGTGGCGGCACATCCGCTGGCGGTCTACTACGGACAGGAAGCCCGCATGTACGCGCTGCTGGCGCTCGCCGGGGCGTTGACGTTACTGGCAGCGCTGGCCTTCTTCCCTGATCGGCCCAAACCTGTGGGCGCGAAGTCGGCGCTGACGTTAGCGGCGTGCATCATCCTGGGCCTCTACACGCAATACATCTACGCGCTGTTCTTGCTGGGCGTGGAGCTCGCCTTTGGGCTGGCATGGCTCATGGAACGGCCGTGGAACTGGCGCAAGGCCGGCTGGTGGATCGCTGCCCATCTCCTGAGCGCGCTCGCCTTTTTGCCCTGGCTGCGTCCGGCGCTCAAAGTGGCCTCATGGAGTCCGCCGGACCTCAACTCCGGCCCGGCATGGCGCGAGATGATCCACACACTGCTGGCGGG
>JAKJAB010000385.1 GCA_022707725.1 Chloroflexota bacterium
TTGGCGAGACCGGGATAGTCTTCCAGCAGCACGTGCCCGCCCGCGGTGAGCATCGCGGCCATGATCTGTTCCAATACTTCGCGCTTGCCCACGATAGCGCGCTCCACTTCTTTGAGCACGCGCTCGGTCATTTCGGCGACTTGTGCGATGTCGAGGATCATAATCTTAAACCTCCAATTGTTTTTCTAGGAATGTGACGATGGTTTCCAATTCGGCGTTAAGTTGCGCCGTCAGTGGTTTCTCCAGCTTGAAGAAACGTTTGAGCCGTGTCAGGAAATTGGGTTTGGGTTCGGTCAAGTTCTGTCTCAGACGCGCAGAGAGGTAGTCACGCACGGCAGGCGGTGCATCGATTTCGCCCTGTTCGAGACGGCGATCTAGGTCTCTCAAATTGATGCGTTCCTCGTGCGACAACACATCCAGAATCAACCTGCCGATGAAATATCCGAAGCGCTGCCGGGAATAGTTGCCCTTCAGCAGCATATTGACGCGTTCAGCCCACACATCGATCCGTCCGCGGGCGGGATGTAAGGATTTCCCGGGCGCAGCGGGTGCAGGCCGGCGCTCGCGGTCCAGGCTGCGTATGGCGAGGATCAACGCGACGATAACCAGCCCCACCCAAAACCAAATCTGTGGGATCGTCTGGAATAAAATCCCAAGAAGCCAGATGATATACGATAGCGGCAACGCGAGCGTGTCGCGGACGAAATTGCGCAGCCCGAGCATCAACAATACGGCCAGTGGCACGCCCACCAGCGGCGTCCACCAGTAGCGCCTGATCAGCTCAGCGCGGGTATTTTCTGGCGCGTCTTGGTTCATCGGGAAAGCTCCGCAACGGCGGTGACGATGGATGACAGGCAGGCGACAGCGCGCTGTTCTTCAGCCGGGCCGGGGTCGCGATTGCCGTAACGCGCGTCTTCGAAGAGCTGCGTCAGTTCGTGAACGGGCGTTTTGGGCAAGCCCGCTTTGACCAGATGTTCCTCGAATTCGTGGCTTGTCACCGTGATGCCGCGCTCGATGTTGCGTTTTTCACTGATAACGCGGCTCATTTCGACGTAGCAACGGATGACGGCGTTCTTGAGATTGCCGCCCGCCTGGATGTCGTCGAGCGCCTCCTGCGCGCCACGCGCCAATTCGAGCAGGGTGTCGTCTTGCTCCAGGCGCCTGCGCCGCCAGAAGATATAGAGCGCGGTCACGATCACAACCGTCAACACCACGGCCAGACCCAGGCTCAATGCCGTGGTGAGGTCCTGCATATCACCGGGGATGAATTCGGGTGGGGCCTCAAACGGTATCTCCTCCAAAGGTGACATCTCGTTCATGGTATTCTCTTGCGCTTCGGGCATACTGGCCTGTCTCTCGATCACAATAGACATAAGGAGCATAAAGAGCAATATCTGTAGCAGGACACGCACGGCACGCCGGCGACCTTCCTTGGTGAAAATCATGTAGAGGACGGTGAGTGGCAGCAAGATCAAGATGGCGATCCTCAGGATGGTAATCATGAGGCTCATATCACCCATCTCGGGGTAGACCGGTATCTCACTCGGATTCGTCATAAACAAGCCCCACGGGAACGGCTTTCCGGGGAGGAATTCCACCATCGATAGACTGCTGGCCAGGAGAAACAGCGCCACAATCGCGATCGTCGCGGCAATGAGGATCCAAAATTTCCTGTTCTTGAGCATGATGCGCTATTATAACATGAACTGCCAACTTGTGGATGTGGTATACTGGACGTTAAGTGTTTGCAAAGGTATAATTTCCCGAAAGCTGTGAGCGGAAACTGAAGTGTGAGGGCACGTGGCAGGTGTGCAGGGTGTTGAAAAAAGCGCGGTCGCGCGGGCCGCTGTGCTCGTCGTGGCGGCCTACGTCGCGGCGCAGATGCTCGCCGACATCGGCAGTCTCAAAATCGCCTGGGTAGCGGGCTTCAGCATCGATGGCGGGACGTTCATCTATCCGTTCACGTTCACGCTGCGGGATATGGTCCACAAGCTGCTCGGACGTGCGGCAGCGCGGACGCTCGTTATCGCGGCGGCGGCGATCAACCTGGTGATGGCGGGATTCTTCGCCCTGGTGAGTGCGTTGCCGCCCGATCCGACGTGGCCGCTGCAGGATGCCTTTGTGGGCGTGCTTGCGCCGGTGTGGCGCATCGTCATCGCCAGCATCGTCGCCGAGGTGCTCAGCGAGCTACTGGACACGGAAGTCTATCACCTGTGGGTCACGCGGATAACGCGACGCTACCAGTGGGCGCGCGTGCTGGTTAGCAATAGCCTCAGCGTGCCGCTGGACAGTCTGGTGTTTTGTTGGGCGGCGTTTGGCGGCGTGCTGCCGGGTGCCGTCGTGTGGTCGATTTTCTGGGCTAACGTCTTCGTCAAAGGCTTGACGACGCTGGTTGGCCTGCCGGCGATTTATCTGGTCAAAGGAGAGTAGTGTTGGAAGAAAAAAGTGGACAGGCGACTGTTTTGCGTGACGATGCTCCGTCACTGGCGGTCATTGACCAATTTCTGGCCGAGAGCGGCGGTGCGGTCATCACCGAGGGCGAAACCGCCGCCGATTGGCATAACGAGGTGTTGCCGGAAGGTCACCGTTCAGGTTTTGTGGCTATTATCGGACGGCCAAACGTGGGGAAATCCACGTTGGTGAATGCGTTGGTGGGGCACAAAATCGCCATTGTGTCGCCCAAACCTCAGACGACGCGCAATCGCATCACCGGCATCGTCACCGAGGCTGGCTACCAGATGATTTTCATCGACACGCCGGGCATTCATCAAAAGCCCGCTCACAAGTTGAACGAGCTGATGATCGAGCAGGCCGTCGCCGCCATCCCTAACGCCGACGTGGTGCTGTTCGTCGTTGATGTGGCGGTCGCGCCGCGCGAAGAGGACCAGTACATCGCGCAGTTGCTCGCGGCGCGAGCGGCGCGCGAAGATTCGCGCCAGCGCCCCGTGATCTTCGTGCTCAACAAGATGGACGAACTGGCGATGGAGAAAGCTGAGGCGCGGATCGCGGCCTATTGGGCGCTACTGCCCGATTACGCCGACTCAATCCCCACCAGCGCGCTCAAGGGCACAAACCTGGACTTGCTGCGGGAGCACATTCTGCGGTTTTTGCCCGAAGGCCCGCGCTACTATCCCGGCGACCAGATCACCGATCAAACCGAACACCAGATCGCGGCGGAACTGATCCGTGAGGCGATGTTGCGCTACACGCACCAGGAAGTCCCGCACGCGGCAGCTGTCTTCGTGGAGGACTATCACGAGCGCGACAACGGCGTGCTTCATATCTCGGCGACGATTTGGGTGGAGCGCGAGTCGCAGAAACCCATCGTTATCGGCAAGCAAGGTCAGCGCCTCAAGCAGATCGGCACGGCGGCCCGCGCCGAACTGGAGCGCTTTATCCGTGGGAAAGTTTACCTGGAGTTGTGGGTCAAAGTGCAGCCGCAGTGGCGCGACCGCGACGGCCGGCTGCGTGAACTAGGATTTTAGTGTTGACTTTTCCGACAGGATTTCCAGGATGTTTTTCATCCTGTTCATCCTGTAAATCCTGTCTAAAGAAGTGTGGTTGCACTACGCTGTGAGGACTTCGACGCCGTCCGGTGTCACCAACACTGTGTGTTCCCACTGGGCGGAGAGCGAGCCATCGGCGGTCAGGGTGGTCCAACCGTCATCTAGCGTTCGCACCTGGTAGTCACCGGTGTTGATCATCGGCTCGATGGTGAACACCATTCCCGGTTGCAGTATCGGCCCATCGGCAGC
>JAKJAB010000386.1:0-3381 GCA_022707725.1 Chloroflexota bacterium
CCCCGCGAGGACCCCTATTACGTCATCCGCACCAGCGAGGCCCTCGCCAGCACCTACCTGGTGCAGATCGAAGCGCCCGTGATTCTGGAAGAGGTTCGGACACGCCTGGGGCTGGAAATGAGCGCCAACGCCATCAAGGGTATGCTCAGCGTCTCGCAGATCGAGAATACGCAGCTTATCAACATCTCTGCCCAGGGCTACGACCCGGCGCTGGTCAAGGCGCTGGTGGAGACGACCGCGCAAGTCTTCATCGAGCACCAGACCAACGAACAGGAGGCGCGCTACCAATCTCGCCTCACAGATATTCAAACGCAGGCCGCGGCGCTGGAGCAATCGCTCGAGGAGACGCAGAAATCCATTACGGGGATGGGCGATCCGGATGCGTTGCCGGATTATGCGCGTCTGGAACTGGCCCAAATGCAAACACAGCGCACCAACCAGCAGACGCGGCTGTCCGTTTTGCTGCAAAGCGCGGAGGAGCTGCGGCTGTCGATGGCGCGTTATACCACGCGCATTTCGGTGTTCGAACCGGCGGAATTGCCCGTCGTCCCCATCGGCCCGCAGAAGCTGCGCAATCTTATGCTGGCGGCGGCCGTCGGCCTGATGGTGGGCGTCGGCGCGGCGTTTTTGATCGAATACGTCGATGACACGGTCCGCACGCCGGACGACGTCAAGCGCGTGCTGCCGCTCAGCGTGTTGGGCATCGTGCCCTATCTGGGGAAAAATGGCGTGCAGACCGAAGTGATCGTGGCCAAACATCCCCTGCGCCCGGCGGCGGAGGCGTTTCGCAACCTGCGCACCAGCATCCAATTCACCAATCTCGACGAGCCGCCGCGCACGCTGCTGGTGACCAGCCCGCAGCCCACCGACGGCAAATCGTTTTTGGCGGCCAATCTGGCGGCAGTGATCGCGCAGGGCGGCAAGTCGGTGATCCTGGTCGATGCGGACCTGCGCCATCCCACCCTGCACAAAACGTTCGCCATGCCCATCGAGCCGGGCCTCACCGAAGCGCTGCTCGCGGTCGAAGACCGGCCCCGCGCCCTGCGTGAGACGGAGGTGGAGCGCCTGCGCGTGGTCTCGGTCGGTTCGCGCGCGCCGGATTCGACGGAGATGTTGGCTTCGCAGACGTTCAAACACTATATCGCCGAGCTTACCGAACAGGCGGACGTAGTCGTGCTCGATAGCCCGCCGGTGCTGGCTGTCTCCGACGCCGCGGTGCTCTCCACGCTGGTGGATGGCGTCGTGTTGGTGATGGACGCCGGCAAAACCCGCACCCCGGCTGCCGTGCAGGCTACCGAGCGCCTCGCCAGCGTGGGCGGGGTGATCCTGGGTGTGGTGCTCAACCGCGTCAAAGCGCGGAGCGGCGGCTACTACTACTATTACTATTACCACGATTATACGGATGGCGGGCGGCGGGGTTTGTTCGATTGGATGAAAAAGCGCAAGCGAACTAATAGCTCTCAGCGATCAGCTATCAGCCCTCAGCCAGATCTGAAAGCTGACCGCTGACAACTACAAGGAGCAGAACCATTGAAATCGTTTAAAGCGCTTATCGTGATTGGACTCGCCATCCTGTTACTCGCGGCGTGTCAACAACCGGCGGGGAACCCTGTGCCGACCTTTGTGCCACCGACGGCCGTGCCCACCGCCAGCCCGCGGGCAGCATCGACGCTGACCACCACCGTCGTCTACGGCGACATCGTCGACGCGCTCGAAACGCGCGGGCGGATCGAGGCCCGGCGCGAAACAAACCTTGTCTTTCCCCTCGGCGGAACATTGAAAGGGCTGTATGTCGCCCCTGGCGATCAGGTGACGCAAGGGCAGATCCTGGCCGAATTGAGCGCCGCGTCGATTGAGAGCGAGCTGATCGAGCGCCGTTACGCGCTTGACCTGGCCCAACTCCAGCTCGCGCAGACCGAGCTGATCTCACAATCACAAGAGGCCGAGATCGAACAAACGATCGCCATCGCTTATGCCTCCTACAACCAGGTTGTACTGCAAGGGGAACAAGCCGTGGTCAATGCCCAGTTGAGCGCAGACCGCTGCCGGCGCACGGCGAAGGATGAGCTGGACTACCGGGAGTGCGATCTCTACGTCCCCCAGGCGGAGGCGAGAGCGGACGCGGCCAACGCCGTGGCTGCGGCGCAGTTGTATGCAGCAAGGATGGCGCGGGGATCAACCCGGTCGATGCAAGACTTGAACTATGCCATCGCCCAGATCCAGTACGCCCAGGCTGAATATTTCTACTTACAGGCGTCCCAGCAAATGACCGACACGCAATTGGTCGCGCCGTTTTCCGGCGTGCTGCTGTCGGTGGAAAAACGCGTCGGCGAGGGAGTCAGCGCCTACCAACCGATCGGCGTGCTCTCTGATCCCACCGAATTGTGGGCCATCGCCACCGTCTTCGAGCAAGATGCATATCGTGTCGCTATCGGGCAAAGCGTCGAGCTGGTGCTGGATGCTTATCTGGATCGCACGTACTACGGCACCGTCTTACAGATCGCCAGCCAGGCCGTGCTATGGCAGGGGAAATGGGCTTACGATGTGACCATTGTCTTTGACGAGGATCAGGATATCCCTGCGACCATGCGTATGGGCGCCGACATTCGTGTCATCGCGCGCGCCAAAGAGAACGTGCTGCTCGTTCCCACGCAAGCCATCCTGCTGAGTGCGGGGCGTCAATACGTGGAAGTCCTGAACGCCAACGGCGCGGTACAACAGGTCGAGATTCAGACCGGCCTGTCCACAGGCAGCGAAACCGAGGTCATCTCTGGATTAGAGGCCGGTCAAGTGATCCGCATTCCGTGAGGGATGCCCGCATGAAACGTGACCGGCTCTGTCTCGCAGTGCACTGTGTTCTTCTGGCCGGGATCGTTGTGCTTGTGATCTGGCCGCTGCATCCCATCGCCATCTCCTGGGGTTATACCGTCGCCGGAAGCCGTGTGTTACGGCGTCTACAAAACACTCCAAACCTCCCGCCGGAAGCGCGCTACGCGCAGGCCACGCAGGCCGGGCAGTTGTTTCAAACCGCGCTGGCGTGGGACCCGCTCAACCATCAAGCCTACGCCAACCTGGCCGCCGTCTACTTGGTGTGGGACGACGTGCCGTCCGCCAAGCATGCCCTGGCGCGTGCGGCCCTGCTATCACCACGCGCTCAGGATGCTGCGCCATGAACCCACAAAACACAGGCGCTACACAGGCGCCGGGTTTTTCACCGCAGAGGCCGTGGAGGACGCAGAGAAATAATAAAAGACTCAGCGATCCCTGCGGTAAAACCACTCCCGCAACGACCGAGAATAAGGGGACAACACGAAAACGCCCACATGCTTTCTGGCGCTGGTTCTTGATCCTCGATCTGGCGCTGCTGTTGATCGGCGGTGG
>JAKJAB010000386.1:3460-3746 GCA_022707725.1 Chloroflexota bacterium
CCCAACGCTACGCGTTGGACACCCGCCGAATTGCTGACAATCATCCACAACGACCTGCGCGGCTTTCAGACCGAATTCGCCTTTTTGCTCAAGGTCGCGCCACACCTCCATTGGTTGCCCCGTTATGGCGCGGACCTGGCAGTGGCCCCCACGCTGCTGACGATAGCGCTCGAGTTGAGTGAAAGTTGCGCACAGGTGGCGCAGGTTCTGGAACCGCTGCTCACGCCGGACAAGCTCCAGTCTCCTACCCTGGAAACGGCCTTGAGCCTGCTGCGCGAGGCACAGC
>JAKJAB010000387.1 GCA_022707725.1 Chloroflexota bacterium
CTCAACGGATTCAACGGAATTTAACGGATATTTTTCCGTTGAATCCGTTCGATCCGTTGAGGCTATTTTCTAAGGAGCCGTGTGACCGAAACCGAAGAGAAACCACCGGCTGAACTGCTGAAAGAAATCTACGTTAACGGCATCGATGGGACGACGGGTGACTACAGCCTGCCGCCGATGTCGAGCGCGGCCCTGGCGAAGGTCATCAAGGGCGAACTGGAGCCGGGGAACTTGAACGAATTGCAGATCAAGAAAAATCGCCCGGTTGATTTCCCGGTGTCTGAGGCCGTGCAAGATCCCACCGACCTGTCGCAGGCAGGGTGGGCCGTCATCTTCCCCGCCGCAATGGATGAGAATCATCGTGAGGCGATCAAGGAGGCGCTCAAGCCGTTGCTGGATCGTCGCCAGGAGAAGGCCGGCGACCTGTATCGCGTCTTCGAAGGGGAGACGGGCTATCGCGCGCCTGAAAGCAAGGCCGACTTCTGCAAGCGCCAGTCGCCGGAGATCAGGCGCGGACCGGCTCGTCCGGAGCAGATGCCGTTCTACGTGCTGCTCGTAGGCAGCCCTGAAGAAATCCCCTACGAATTCCAGTTTCAACTCGACGTGATGCGCGGCGCGGGGCGTATCGATTTTGGCGACGATCTGGAGGCGTATGCCCGCTACGCGCAGAACGTCGTTGCGGCGGAGAGCGGCGCGGTGAAGCTTCCGCGCAGGGCGGCCTTCTTCAGCGTCCGCAATCCCGGCGACGCTGCCACGTTGATCAGCGACCGTTATTTGACCCGCCCGCTGTTCGCTAATCTGCAGCAGCCCAAACTGCAAGGTGAAATCCCGCTCAAGTTCGAATGGGACCTTAGCCTGGCGCCGTCAGGGGAAAAAGCGGAATTGGCGCGCCTGCTCAGCGGCGGAGACCAGACGCCCGCGCTGCTGTTCACAGCGAGCCACGGGATGATTTTCTCGTCAGCGCCGGAGCAGCAGCAATTCCGTGAGCAGGGCGCGGTGCTGTGCCAACGTTGGACGCAAGGCGCGCCTATCCTTCGGGATCATTACTTCGCCGCGGAAGACCTGGGCGACGCTAATCTTCTGGGGCTTGTGGCGATGTTCTTCGCGTGTTTTGGCGTGAGCACGCCCAAATTTGACTATTTCACGCATCCGCGTGCGACGGCCAAAATGCAGATCGCGCCTCACAGCTTCATCAGCGCGTTGCCGAACCGGATGCTGCGCCAGGGCGCGCTGGCGGTCATCGGGCATGTGGACCGGGCGTGGGGGCACTCTTTCATCTCGCCCGGCGACAACGTCGAAATCGAGGCGTTTGTCATCGCGCTGCGCAAGCTGCTCAACGGCGACCCCGTTGGCCTGGCGACCGATCCGAGCTTCAACCTCAAGTACGCGGATATGTCCACCACCCTCACCGAAGTGCTCCAGGAGCTGCAATACGATCCGACCTATATCGACGATGGTGAACTGGTGCGGCTGTGGACAGCGAACAACGACACGCGTAGCTACGCTGTGCTCGGCGATCCTGCCGCGCGTATCCCGTTCACATCAAGCTAAACTTATCCGCTCCAACGGTTTCAGTACCGCTTTGTCCTATCGACGGTTTACTTCCCGCGCAACTTTGGAGAGTCTAGCCAAAGTCCTGTGACTTTGGGCTCCGCGCCGGAAATGTCGTACACAACGCGCACCGTCACGCCGGCTTCATTTTCAAACTCGGCCGTATAGACGACAATGCGATACCCCTTTTGGTCAAAGACTGTGGACATTGTCGCCGTTTTGTACTGACCGATTTTGCCGATGATTCCGTCGTAGGTCTGGGTGAACTTATCACCGCTGCTGGCCTCCTTCATGACCGGTTCCATGTCCTGAGTATAGCCAGCCTCATCCTGTTCGCTGAGAGCGGTGAGTAGATTCTCTGTTATCGGTGCGACCTTCTCGGCAAAGGCCTGCGCATCGTCATCGGACAATACTTTCGTGCCGCTACAAGCGGTCAAAAGCAAACACAATGTGACTGTGAATATCCATAGTTTTTTCATTGATCTATTTCCTAAAGACTTCGATGGTTTTGTAGCCGATCTTGCCATCTGGTCGCGTGAACGGTTCATCGAACGTGAGCAGGCCCTCTTCGATGATGATCTTGCACTCCATCCCGCCGGAGGCTCGCTGGATATAGGGCGAGCCGTCGGCTCGCACGCGGTATTCGTATCCCGCAGGCAAGGGATAGTACCGCGCCAGGTCGGGGACACGTACCCGGTGGCCTGGTAGACGGCCACGGCGGGCGGATTGTTGGCGAGAACTTCGAGACGGGCACATTCGAGGCCGTGGGCGCGTTGGTACGTGAGACCGGCGTTGACCAGATACCGGGCCAGACCGCGCCCACGCCATTCTGGAATGACAAAAACGTCGTCGGTGATGCCTGGCGGAAGTGATATTTCGAGCAGCGGCTCGGTCAGGTCGCGTGTCATCACGTACATACTCGCGTAATGGCTGAATCCCTGGCCGAGCAGAAAGTCGATGTCCGCTTTCTGGCTGACGATGAGATCGGACGCCAGACGGACGCGCCGTGGGGCAGGAAAGCGTTCCGCCAGCACGCGCGCACGCTCCAACACGCGGGCGAACAACGCCGCACGGATCGTGTCGCCGTCGCCGCGGGCGGGGTCGGCCACCACGATGCTCCAGATGTGATGTGGTTCGCTGGCGGCTTCGGCGTCGGTCGCCGGGACCGGAAAGGCCGGCGTGAAACCCACGAGGATTCCGTTTTCATCCTACGCGGTGAAGACGTTCTGCCCCTCTTCTGCCGACGGGTGATGCGTATACACTTCTGGCGCGATCAGTTTGGCGTCGGGAATGGCGGCCAGGTAACGGGTGATGAACGCAGCCAGGTCTGGTAGATCGTTGGTTGTGTGATTGCGAATGGTTATTGGCATTGACACTCCGTGTTATGATTTTTTCAGCAACAGCGGGCGCTTGTTGGGCATCCCGGAACGGCGCGGGTATTGTGGCGGTGTGACGGCGATTTTGTCCAGGATGACGAGGTAGCGCGTCTCGGCCAGACCGCGCAATTCGACCGGCACGAGCCGCCGGACGCGTCCCCCCAACTGTTGGATGGCCCATTCGCCGCGTTGGACTTCTGCGGGCGCGCCTTCACCTTTCTGCGCCAGCACGCGCCCCCCGACTTTGACCAGCGGCAGCAGATACTCCGCCAGGATAGGCATATCGGCGACGGCGCGGGCGATGGCCCAGTCGTATTGCTCGCGGTGTGCAGGTTGTTGGCCCAATTCCTCCGCACGTCCCTGTTTGATGGTCACGTCATGCATCTTGAGATGCGTGGTCATGTGTTCCAGAAAACCAACTTTTTTGGCGGTGGCTTCGAGCAGCGTCAACTTCATCCCCGGGCAAAGCAGTTTGAGTGGCAAGCCGGGGAAGCCCGCGCCGGTGCCCACGTCGATCACCTGTTTGCCGCTGAAGCGTTCGCCGCTTTCGAGCGCCTGGAAGCAGGAGAGCGAATCGAGAAAGTGCCGCACTTGAATGCCTACATCGTCGGTGATGGCGGTGAGGTTGAACTCACGATTCCATTCTACCAACGCGTGTTGGTAGGCGCCCAGAGCCTCCAACTGCTCCGGGGTTAGGCGAATTTGTAGTTCGCGCGCGCCGTCGATTAGCTGCTGCACACCGGACCTTCCTTGCAGGACATTTCCCTCATTATACTCGATTGGTACCAAGACTACAAAAACCTCACGA
>JAKJAB010000388.1 GCA_022707725.1 Chloroflexota bacterium
ATACTTGCTTGCGCCGGATCACAATCCGGCGCTATGGCGACGCGCAAAAGCTTGCGCCGGATCACGATCCGAAACTATACTTGCTTGCGCCGGATCACAATCCGGCGCTACGGCGACGCGCAAAAGTGCTTGCGCTGGATCACGATCCGAAACTATACTTGCTTGCGCCGGATCACAATCCGGCGCTATGGCGACGCGCAAAAGGCTTGCGCTGGATCACGATCCGAAACTATACTTGCTTGCGCCGGATTACAATCCGGCGCTGCGGGGCAAAGCCACGCCTGCGTTTGCGCGAAGACAACTTCGCGGTCGTAATCCATGACGACGGTGTGCCCGCCACGTTCGACCCAGAAAATGCGCGACGGCCCGTCCAGCTTTGTCGCGATGCGCTGTGGGGTTCTAGCCGGGACTACCAGGTCGTGCCGTGCCTGTACCAACAGGGTGGGGGCGGTGATGTGTGGCAGATGGTCGTCGATGCCTGCCATTAACGCGATGATTTGCAAGACGCCGTGCAGTGGTACGCGCGTGTACGTGAAATGCGCACGCCGCGCTCCCGGCTCGCGTACGTCCGAGCCGATCTTGGGAATGTAGCGGACGATCCTTGAGCCAACCTGTGCCAACTTCAGCAGAGGATGCCGCGCCAGCGCGCTATCCGGCGCGGAGAAGGTGACAACGCGCTCGACCAGGTTGTGAGCGGCGGCGTACAGCGCCAGCGCCCCGCCGAGGGACAACCCAGCGACACAAACCCGCGCGCAATGCCGTCGCAATTCAGCCAATCCAGCGTCGACGTCCGCCAGCCAATCCCGCCAGGAGACCTTCGCCAGGTCTTCCGGCTGCGTGCCGTGCCCGCGCAGGCGGATACCATTCACGGTCATCCCGGCGGCGGCGAGATATTCGCCCAGCGGCCGCATCTCGCCAGGCGCGGTGAGAAAGCCGTGGATCAGCAACACGCCCGGTTCGCCGCCTGCGAAAAAGAACGGTTCGGCCATTCGTCGCGTATCCATTTGTTCATGCATCGTCTGAAGTATAGCACAAAATTGGCCAGATCAATAGCACGCCTTCTGTACTGCGGGTGCTCCCGGCAACTCCTAACTCGCGACTCGTAGCCGCACCTGATTGACAAATCCCTTTGCCGGGCTATAATGCCCTCCGTTGTTATCTGGAAGGCGCTCGCTTTTTCCGGGGAGAGCCTTCTTTTTGTGCAGGAGTGTTTATGGAAAGACGAACTATCATCAATTTCGTGTTGATTCTTCTTTTGACCGCCGTAGCGATTTACGGCGTTGTCTTGCAACAGCATCCCGATTGGGTTACGAATCTGCTGTTCTGGCAGCCGGCCTCTTCGCGGAACCTGGACTTTCAACTGGGATTGGACTTGCAGGGCGGTTTGCAGGTGCTGATGGTGGCCGATCTGCCGGAAGGTCGCTCGGTGAGTTCGCAGGACATGGCCACGGCGCGCACCATCGTTGAAAACCGCGTGAATGCGCTCGGTTTGACCGAACCGGTGGTGCAGGTTCAAGGTGGTGAGCGCATCGTGGTGGAAATCCCCGGCATCGAAGATCCCGCGCAAGCCGTGGACACGATCCGCGAGACGGCTATGCTAGAGTTCGTCACACCGCCGGCTGGGTTGAACGCCGAATTGCTCTATATGCTTAGAGAATCACAGATACCCATCAGCACCACCCACTTGATGTCGGATGCTGAAATCCAGAGCGTTTCTGCGATGACCGATGTTCTGTTGTTCCAAACCGAGCTGACCGGCGGCGATTTGGATAGCGCTTATGTCGTCCGAAACCCCAACACATCGCAGCCCCTCGTCGCCATCGAATTCAAGTCCGAAGGGGCGTCCAAATTTGCGAGCTATACGGCAAGCCACATTGGGGATACTCTGTGCATTGTGCTGGATAAGCGCATTCTTTCTTGCCCGAGCATTCAAACCTCTATCCCTTCCGGGAAGGCCACGATTGAGGGGAGTTTTACTTACGAGTCGGCGAGCCAACTGGCCGTCCAATTGCAGTACGGTGCGCTGCCGATCCCACTGAAGATCGAAAGCTACAAGGCAATCGGGCCGAGCCTGGGCGCCCTCTCTGTGGAGAAGAGTGTGCGCGCTGGCATCGTTGGGTTGGCGGTGGTTTTTCTGTTCATGCTCATCTACTATCGCCTCAACGGGCTGGCTGCCGATCTGGCGCTGGCGCTGTATGTTCTGTTGAACTTGTTCCTGTACAAACTCGTACCGGTGACGATGACACTGCCCGGTATTGCCGGTTTCTTGCTCTCCGTGGGGATGGCGGTGGATGCCAATATCCTCGTGTTCGAGCGGATGAAGGAGGAATTGCGGCACGGACGCTTGCTCAAGCGGGCGGCTGAGGCGGGTTTCTCCCGCGCCTGGACCTCGGTGCGCGACTCCAACCTGGCGACATTGCTCACCTGCCTGATCCTTTACCTCTTCGGTAACGCCTTTGCCGCGAGTCTGGTGAAGGGCTTTGCCCTCACCCTGGCGATCGGGACGGTGATCAACCTCTTCACGGCGATCGTGGTGACCCGCACGTTCATTCGCATTGCCTTTGGCGCTGCCGGGGAAGCGATTCAGAAACACGCCTGGTTGCTGGGGCTGTAGGAGGAACGGCTATGATTAACTTCGTACAAAATCGACGTCTGTTCTTTACCATTGCCGGGATTTTGATTGCCCTCAGCCTGGTCGCGCTGTTGGTTTCGGCCATTATGTTCGATGGGCAATTTTTACGCATCAGCATCGATTTCAAAGGCGGAACGCTCTTCGTCTTGCATTTCGATGAAACGGTGGAAGAGTCGGCGCTCCGCCAGGTCTTTATCGACAATGGCCATACGGGGCCGATTGTGCAGCGACTTGGTGCGGTAGACGACAACACGTGGCAGGTGCGAACGCGCTTTGCTGAGACCGAAGAGGTGCAGAAGATCCTCGACGATCTCGATACGCAGGTTGGCCTTGTCAACCGCACGCTCTCGAACTGGAACACGGTCGAGTCGACTGTGGGCGCTGAAGTGGCGCGCTACGCGGCGCTGGCCGTGCTGGCAGCATCGATCGCAGTCCTGGGTTTCATCTGGTTCTCCTTCCGCCGGGTTCCCAACCCCTTCCGCTACGGCGTGGTGTCGATTGCGGCCATGTTGGTGAACGTCGTCATTACGTTGGGTTTCTACGCCTTGATGGGCATCCTGCAAGGGTGGGAGGCCGACGCACTTTTCCTGACGGCGCTACTCACCGTGATTGGCTTCTCGGTGCAGGACGTGATCGTCGTGTTCGACCGCATCCGCGAGAACATCCCGCGCCACCGCGGCGAGCCGTTCGAACTGGTCGTCAACCGCAGCGTACTGGAAACCGTACACCGGTCGCTGGCGACGCAGCTTAACGCGATGTTCGTTATGATTGCTATCCTGCTCTTCGGCGGGGCGACGATCAAGCCCTTCATCGCCGTGATGCTGGTGGGGATGCTTGCGGAGACGTTCACCTCATTGTGCGTCGCTGTCCCTTTGCTTGTCGTGTGGGAAGAACGCGATCACAGACACTCGCTCGCGCGCGCGGCGGCATGATGCTATGTCTAACGAACACAAGACGGCCTCCGGGCCGTCTTGTCGTTTGACAGCGGAAAAGCTGTTTGTTCACAAAAGCTCACACTTGCCCTTCTTCACGCCAACTGTACAATGAGCGAAAACGACACTATCTGCCTATCAGACTGACGACAACCAGATCATTTCCGAGGG
>JAKJAB010000389.1 GCA_022707725.1 Chloroflexota bacterium
CACTCGGCGTCATCCAGTTGACGTTTTTTGGCATCTACGTGGCGGCGGCGTTCATTAGCCCGAACGGCTTTCACTGGAACACCTTGATCCCCGACGGGGAGTTCTTCGTTTACCCAGATGCATGGACCAATTTCGCCAAGCTGCTGCGCACCATTGCCCTGATCTACATCGCCTACGTCGGCTTTGAAGTCATCGCCGACGACGCCGAGGAAGCGAAGAACCCCGACCGTATGCTACCCCGGGCGCTTATTATTAGCGTGACCGTGGTATTAGTTGTCAACATCGTTATGGTCTCGGCAGCCCTGGGTACGATACCCTGGCGCGAACTGGCCGGCTCCAAAACCGTGTTGACCGATACAGTGGCGCGCACTATCCCCGGCTGGGGCATCACCCTGATGGCGCTCTGCGGGGTAGAGACGATGCTTACCACGATCAATGCCGCGATGCTCAGCGCTACCCGCGAAGCCTTTACCTTGGGCCGGGATGGAGCGTGGCCCAAGGCGCTTACGCGCCTGAGCCGCCGGCGCACGCCCTACGCTGCCATCATCGTGGTGGGCCTTTCCAGCGTCTTTGTGGCGGCCACCGGGCTGGTGGACTTCCTGAGCTACATCTCTAGCTCCGGCTATATGTTTGTGCTCTTCTGGGCCAGTCTGTCCATGATCCGGTTGCGCAAGAAATACCCGGATCTGCGCCGTCCCTTCAAAGCCCCCTTCTTCCCGTTGACCGCGTACATCGCAGCGGGCATGGGGTTGTTTATCGTGGCCTTTACCGAGCTTCGCGCGATGCTGTTTGGCGCGGCGCTGATGGGCGTGTTAGCGATTGCCCACTACACTGGCCCGGTGGTTGGCCGGTGGCTCAAAGAGCGCGCCGAGGAATCTGCCCTGGAACAGAACCTGATCTTGGTCGCGGCGGCCAATCCGATGACTGTTAAGAGCCTGGTTCATCTGGCGGCGATTATCGCTGAGGCGAGTGAAGATACCTATGTATGTATGATGAGTGTGCTGGCCGCCAGCCCCCAGATGCCATTGGAGGCGGCGCAGCGAGTGGCGCGCCAGCTCAAGCCACAGCAACAGAGTTTCTTCAGCCAGCTTGCCACCGAAATGGCAATGAAAAACGTGGCGATGTACTCCAAGGTTCGAGCGGCCAGGAGTGTGTCCGAAGGCATCCTGGAAGAGATTGAGGATCGTCGCAGCGTCCGCTTGTTGTTGACCGGTTGGCCGGGAGTGTTGGATGCCAAAACTATGGCACAGAATCCGGTCAAAGCCGCGATTCAAAAAGCGCACACCAACGTGGCGGTTCTTCTGGACCGCGGGCTGGATGAGGTAAACCACATCCTGGTGCCGGTTGGGGGAGGTATCCATTCGCGCATGGCCATTCGCATGGCCAACGAAATTTCGATGACGGACGTGGCGCAGGTGACAGTGCTGCGGCTGCTCCCCTCGGCGAATGGAAATACAGCGCACGAAGACGAAAAGGCAGAAGAACTGGAAGATCAAACCGCGCTGCTGACCGAAATCGTGGAGGAAGCCGTCGACACAGTACCAGAGAACTTTCAACTGAAGGTCGTGCAAGGTACTTCACTGGAAGATGGTATTTTGGAAGAAGCCAGGTCTCAACCGTATGACCTGATCGTGATGGGCGCGTCCGAAGAGTGGACTCTGGATACACGGCTCTTTGGGACGGTCGACGATTGGGTTGCCGAACATGTACCATGTTCAGTCATCCTGTGTCGCCGCTACGAGCCGGTTCCTATGGCCTGGCTGCGTTATCAGGTTAAAGTCATCGAACGTGAATATGCAGAAAACGGCAACCTGGACAAACCCTGAGTTTAACTAGAAATTTTGGAGGAAAGAACAATGATAGATTTAACCATTCATCCTGAAGGTCTGGAACACGCGGTCGAACGCGCCCGCGAGCGCAACATCATCATTCCGACGTTCGCGCAGCAGAAGAATCCGGCGCTGATCCCGGATTCCATCAAGGCGGAACTGGCGCACATCGGCCTGTGGGACATCACGCCGCGCAACCTGTTCCGTATCACGTGGAAGAACGAGCCGACGGCGCATGGCGGCGGCTTTGGCGGCGTGAACTACATCGAACTGCCCCCCGAACTGACCGGAGTAGAAGCGCGCATCATCGCCTTGGTGGGCAAGTGGTTCCCCACGGGCGCGCACAAGGTCGGCGCGGCTTTCGGCTGCCTCGTTCCGCGCCTGGTCACGGGCCAGTTCGACCCGACGAGGCAGAAGGCCGTCTGGCCCTCCACCGGCAACTACTGCCGGGGCGGCGCTTACGACTCCGCCCTGCTGGCCTGCGACTCCATCGCCATCCTGCCGGAGGAGATGAGCCGCGAGCGCTTCGAGTGGCTAGAGGCCGTCTCCGGCGAGGTGATTGCCACGCCAGGCGGCGAATCCAACGTGAAGGAAATCTTCGACAAGTGCCACGAGCTGACCCGCGAGCGCGGCGACAGCATCTCCATCTTCAACCAGTTCGACGAGTTCGGCAACTACCTCTGGCACTATGAGATTACGGGGGGCGCGATGAAAGAGGTGCTTGACCTCGAGATGCGCCCCGGCGACCGTTACGCTGCCGTCGTCTCCAACACCGGCTCCGGCGGCACGATTGCGTGCGGCGACTATCTCAAACAGCTCTATCCCACCAGCAGGATTGTCGCCAGCGAAGCGCTGCAATGCCCCACGCTGCTGCACAACGGCTTCGGCGCGCACCGCATCGAGGGCATCGGCGACAAGCACGTGCCGTGGATCCACAACCTCAAGAACACCGACGTCGTCACCGCCATCGACGACCAGGCGACGATTGACCTGATTCGCCTGTTCAACGAACCGGTAGGGCAAGCGTATCTCAGGAAACGCGGCGTTCCGGCGGACGTGGTGGAACAACTGGATTTGATGGGCATTTCCAGTGTGGCGAACATGCTCAGCGCAATCAAGACGGCGAAATGGTACGAACTGACGGCCAAAGACATCATTATCACCCTGTGGACCGACTCGATGGAGCTGTACCAGAGCCGCATCCGTGAACTGCGCGAGACGCACGGCGACTATACCGAACTCGATGCCGCCGCTGACTTCGAGCGCTACATACTCGGCGAATCCACCGACAACATGATGGAACTGACCTATCCCGACCGCAAGCGCGTCCACAACCTCAAATATTACACCTGGGTCGAGCAGCAAGGCAAGACCTACGAGGAAATCCAGCGCCAGTGGTACCAGGACGATTACTGGACGAGCTTCCAGACGCAGATTGGCGCGATGGACGCCTTGATCGAGGAGTTCAACGCGCGGGTGGGGTTGCTAAGATAACCTGTGTTGGTTGCACGCCACGCAGGAATGTGTATACTTAAATCAGTCAAGCGTCAAACGTCAACAGATACAGCTTGGCGTTTGACGCTTTTTGTTAGGTGAATCTTTGCTCGGGCCGGTTTCCGACCGCGCCCGCGCAGACCATAATTGATGCGTGAGGTGTGTATGAATCCACGATTTTCCGTTGTCGCACCGGTTTACAATGAAGAACAACTCGTCGAGACGTTTTACCAGCGCGTCCGCGATGTGATGGAGGGCCTGGGCGAACCCTGGGAATTGGTCCTCATCAACGACGGCTGCCGCGACAGGTCCCCGCAGTTGATGGACGCGATCCACGAGCAGGACCCGGAGCACGTCGTCATCCTCCACTTTGCGCGGAACTTCGGCCACCAGGTCGCTATCACCGCCG
>JAKJAB010000038.1:0-234 GCA_022707725.1 Chloroflexota bacterium
TCTACTGGTTCTCCGGCGTGATTCTGATCTTGACGAGCAGCCTGCTGGTGCCGGTCAATGCGTTGGGCGCGTTTGCCGGGGAACGCGAGAATCGCACCCTTGATCTCCTAATCACGACCACCCTCAAAATCCGTAACATCGTCCTGGGCAAACTGGCCGCGGCTCTGCTGACCGGCGCCGTTTACGTCTTAGCGCCCTTGCCCCTGTTGATGGCCGGCTTCTGGCTCGGCGGGG